>DATNRE010000359.1:0-16222 GCA_036703685.1 Candidatus Obscuribacterales bacterium | reverse complement strand
ATGCCGGGATCTGCCGATATTTTCAAAATGATTAACCGTTAAATTCATAGCGGCTTTTCACGGTAACGTGAATCGAAAACCCCTCTAATTCAGGGAAACTCTCAATTGAGACAATCCTGAGCCAAGTAGAAAGATGAACTTCCCCATGTTATAATTCATCTCCAGCCCAATAGATGTCTTAGCTCATGGATGCGAAACACCCTGATTTACCTTATACGGTTTCCGAAGATGGTTCTATGCTCAAAGTAAGAGGTCAAGGAATTAAGAAGACGACCCGAAGTACCGCCGGATATCGTCAGATTAGTTGCTATGGAAAGACATTTCTTGTTCATAGAGTTGTTTGGGAAGCATTTAACGGGGAAATACCACAGGGATTGCAAATCAATCACATTGATGGAAATAAAGCTAATAATAGTCTGTCTAATCTTGAGTTGGTGACACCTGCTGAAAATATCCGTCATGCAGTCAAAACAGGATTAAAACAAGGGAAATCAGCCGAAACCAACTCTATGGCTAAACTCACTAATGAACAATATTTGGAAATAATCCATGATCTTGTCAATGGGGGAACCAATCAAGAGGTTGCTGATAAGTATGGGTTACACTCCCGATATATCTCACTGATTCGTCATAGAAAACGTCTGAAGTCTGTTTGGCAGCAATTCGAGAATGAACATCAAGTCGTTCAAGTTAAAAATAGTTCGGGTTTAAACAGTAAAATTCCTATTGAGCAAAGAATTGAAGCTATTAAGAGACTTCCGACTTGCTCTAATAAGGAATTAGCCCAATGGCTTGATGTTGACTGCTCTGTTATTAGCAATGTTCGTCATAGAAAAACATGGATTGATGCTTGGGAAGTTATTGATTCTAAAGGTGCAACGACTAACTTAAAAGTGTAGTAGCAAGTGCTACGAAACGGGGGGCTTCCTATTAGGAAGATGATATAGTCTATTCTGAAAGGTGACTTTCAGCAGTTCTTAAGAGAACGGACAAGGACTAACGACCCTTGTTGAATATTAAGGATGAACTTTCTCATGTTCGGTTATTCCAGAAATTAATTCCTGAAGCCATGCAAGTGTTTACCCACTCCGTTGATCAGATTTATGAAATGTTCAATACCGCCGTTGAACATGAATGTAAATGGACAAATCATATTGTGGGAAATAATATCTTGGGAATCACGGAATATAGTACGGAACAATACACCAAATATCTAGCCAATATTCGGTTACGGTCTATCGGTTTAGAGCCCCTTTATCCCGATAAAAAGTACAGTAAAAGTCCCTATACCCATTTAGAACGCTTCTCGGATACCAAAAAAGAAGCCCATACTAAAGCTAACTTCTTTGAAGCCAGCGTCACCAGTTATGTGATGTCTTCTGGGGTCAGTGGTTGGGACGAAATCTAACCGATTGTAGAGACGTGCCATGGCGCGTCTCTCTTGCGTCTCTCTTGTGACTCTGTTGTGGCTCTGTGGCATTTCTCTACCCCAATCCTAAAATTTGTGCCACCATAGAGAAAATAGCTTTCTAAATGGTTTTTGCTCAAACTCCGTATGAATACTATCCGTCCTACAACTGCTGATCTAATTCCGATAGAAAGACTCAAACATTTAATTAATCAATCAATTACCACCCTAGAAACCCTACTTCAAGACCCAGCAGTTTCTCCGACTGAACGAGCGAATATTGCCTTAAAAATATTAGAACTGTCGGGATGTTCTTCCGTTACTCCCCTGGAACTTCTACACTCTCCGTCTTTACTGGCTTCATCCACAAATTTTAACACTTCTCCTATTTCCCAACCTTCCACAACCCCCGTTGAAGTTCTGCCCCCTTCCGCCCCAATTGTCGCTGAGAACAATCTGGAAATTTTACCCGCTCATTATGTGCAGATTGAAAATTTTTTAAAACCTCAAGAACACAAAGAAGCCTTAAAAATTGCTTTCAAACAACCGGAGAAATTTGTAGGATCTAAAACAACGACTCAAGCCAGTAATTATCGAAAATCTTCTATTCTCTATGCGACTTTATTTCCTGATTTCTATGAATTACTGCGTAAAAAACTCATTGCTACAATTCCTTCTGTTCTGACTCAGTTAAACCTTTCGCCCTTTACCGTTTCTCAGGTGGAAATGCAATTAACCGCCCACAATGACGGGTGTTTTTATAAAATTCATAATGATTCGGGGAGTCCCGAAACCAATACTCGTATTATTACTTATGTCTATTATTTTTATAGAGAACCTAAAAACTTTTCGGGGGGAAATTTAAGACTATATGCCACGGAATGGCAAAATGGTTATGCCTTAAATGAGCGGGAATTTATTGATATTGAACCCCATAATAATAGTATAGTTTTTTTTGATAGTCGTTGCAAACATGAGGTGCTGCCTGTTAGTTGTCCCTCCCAACGGTTTGAGGATGGACGCTTTACCCTCAATGGTTGGTTTCGGGCGGGATAACTTAGGAATGAAAAACCAATAAGGTGACTAATTGAGCTATAGTTTACCGTATATCAAGGCTTATGGGGTTTAATTGTGCAAGTTATTTATTTTTCATTCCTTAATATTTGATAGTCCCCAAAAGCGATCACCTTGTTTAAAGACTGACCGCTTTTTAACCCTAGCTGAAAAATTTAATTAATCAGGAAAACCATTAAAGAGAACACCCTTCTGGATTATACAGGTTTAAATATTTTCCTGACATCCAGCCATAGGACTTACTCTCATCTCCCAGAGGTTTACCTAGCCACCATA
Source organism: Candidatus Obscuribacterales bacterium (assembly GCA_036703685.1). Taxonomy (GTDB): domain Bacteria; phylum Cyanobacteriota; class Cyanobacteriia; order Cyanobacteriales; family Microcoleaceae; genus Planktothrix. The sequence goes on along the minus strand of DATNRE010000359.1, from coordinate 13,464 downwards.
ATTGCTGATTAAAGCAACATTCAATTAATTCGACATCAACATGATTAGGGATTTTATAAACTACATTATCAGGAGCAACATTAGGAGATGAACGTACATTCAGATGGGTGTCCGTGGATAAATTCACGGTGGCAAATTCTCGTTCAGAAGGTAAAATAAAACCATGGGGTTTGTAGACATACCAAACCATACTTTTATCTTTGCCACTTCCTAAAGATGCAACTAAGGAATGAAAAATAAATAACTTGCACAATTAAACCCTGGAAACCCTGATCTAACGTAAACTATTGCTCAATTAGTCACCTTATTGGTTTTTCATTCCTAAGGTAAGTTTGTAATGATCAAGGTTGTGTTCTTCGTAACTAATTAGAATTAAGCGACTCCCGAGCGGAAAATTGATTTTTTGAGCCTCTGTTAAGGTTGAGGAATCAACAGGATGTAGTTTTAACAGGGTTGTGTGAGTAATAATTAATCGCATTTTTATTCCGGGTGTAATTTGATTTTGACTTCACCGAGGGTTTCAAAAATTTGGGAGAATTCTGAGATCCAGATACTCCAATTGAATTGGGTTTATGGCTTTATAATATATTTTGCTATTCTAGCACGCAGGAAACAGAATACTTAATCCTTAACATCAAAAATAAGCATATTTTTTTGATTTTGTCAATATCAATTACAAATATTTACACTTTGTAATAATCAAAAATATTTCACGAGGGGGGATTAAGCTCGAAGTTTTTTGCAGAAATGCTGCCTAAATTCAGCATAAAATTGCTTAAATCAACAATAAATTGGGACTTGTAGCCACTAGTTTCTATTTTTTACACAAGAAAAGCATTATGGTATCTTGACAAAAATTCTACATCTTCGGGCTCAACCTGTCAACCCCCTGATTTTTGGTCAAAAATATGAGAATTATTCTCAATAATTTGGCGATTTACAGTTGTTTACAATTCTGAGTGTTTGAAATTTTAAAATCATCTGTACAGATTTATTATTTTTACTTATTAGTTTTTTATGGGGGGATGGGAGATAATAGAGTTAAAAATAATAGTCGATAATTGAATGTCCGTTTCAAGCTAAAGTAAGAGACGTTGCTCTAGCGGTCAGCATGATTGAAGTTGAAAAGTTGTGTAAAACCTACGGTTCTACTGTAGCGCTGCGGGATGTTTCCTTTGCGGTGGAACCTGGGGCAATCTTAGGATTTTTAGGGCCGAATGGGGCGGGAAAAACCACCACCCTGAGAATTTTGTCGGCCTATCTTCCGGCTACCAGTGGAACTGCGAGAATTGCCGGGTTTGATGTGCATGAAAAATCCATGGATGTGCGACAACGGATTGGTTATTTGCCGGAAAATCCGCCGTTATATCCCGATATGACCGTGGAAAGTTATTTGTATTTTGTCGCCCAGATTAAACGAGTAGTCGCAGGCGATCGCCAAACTAATGTAGAAACGGCGATGAGAAAATGCGGATTATGGGAAAGGCGAAAATCCCTGATTAGAAAATTATCAAAAGGCTACCGTCAACGGGTGGGAATTGCTCAAGCAATTGTCCATGATCCGCCTGTAATTGTATTAGATGAACCCACGGTCGGGTTAGACCCGCGACAAATTATTGAAGTCCGAAATTTAATTAAGAGTTTAGCCGGGAATCATACGATTATCTTGTCAACTCATATTTTACCGGAAGTGAGTATGACCTGTAGCCAAGTGGCGATTATTAATCGAGGTGAAATTGTGGCAACGGGGACACCGGAAACCCTGATGGAACAGTTGACGGGAGGTTCGGGATATGAAGTAGAACTCGACGGAGAAATAGATGCGGAAAAATTAGCCGGGTTGAAACAGATATCGGGGGTAAAGGTTATTGAAAAAGTGGGTAATTTAGGGGAGTCAAACCGAGGGATATGGCGATTAGGTTGTGAACTAGATCAAGAACCGGCGCCGGAAATTTTAGCGATGTTACTGGCATCGGATTTGAAAGTCTATGAACTGCGGCGGACTCGTGCGAGTTTGGAAGATGTATTTTTAGAGTTAACCACCCAAACTCAGCCCGAAAAAACAGAGGTGATCACAACAGCAGATTCCCAGACCCTAGAGGATATCGAAACCGAGGAAAATATTAGTTCAGAATTGGGGAATCAGGAATCTAAAAATATAGATGATACTGATTCTCAGCCTAAAAATTCAACATTAGATCGGGAGGAAGAATAATTATGTTAATAATTTTAAACAACATTATGGCAATTTATCGCAAGGAATTACAGGGGTATTTTGCCTCTCCCTTGGCCTATGCCATTGCCGGAGTGTTTTGGCTAATTACCGGATACTTTTTTATTGCGATTTTATTAGGGCCAGAGGGGTTAATTCAACAGGTTGCCTACCGAGATCAGATGGGAATAACCGAACCCCCCATTGATTTACCCTATGAATTTTTACAAGTTTATTTGCGCTTGATTGGCACCTTATCGTTATTTGTGTTACCGATGCTATCCATGGGTTTATATGCAGAAGAACGGAAACTGGGAACTTTAGAATTGTTAGCCACTTCTCCGATCACAAATTGGGCGATCGCCACGGGAAAATTGTTAGGGGTGCTGACGTTTTATATCACAATGATTTTACCCTTAATGGGATTGCAAGCCTTAGCCTTCAGCGCATCTCAACCTCCGGTTTCTCCCGGGTTATTTTTATTAGCTCATTTGGGGTTAATTTTATTGGCGGCGGGAATTTTATCCCTGGGGATGTTTATTTCTTCCCTGACCGATAGTACAATTTTGTCGGCGGTATTTACCTTCGCGCTAGTTTTATTTCTCTGGGTAATTGACCTAATTGGTGGAAGTCTGGGGGGAGTATTAGGAGAGGGGTTAAAACAATTATCTCTAATTTCTAGTTACACTAACTTTATCCGAGGAATTGTGGATAGTAGTAGTATAGTCCTGTTAGCCAGTTATATTATTTTGGGAGTATTTCTAACAGCACAGTCCATTGATGCTTTACGTTTCCAACGTTCTTAATAATAAATATGATTAAAACCCAATTTAAACTCAATCGTCAACTGATACAATTCCTATTCTGGCTTGGCCCTAGTTTAATCGTCATGGGATTATCTGCGGGAGTCGTGATTGGTAATTGGGAACCGATTCCTTTAATCTTAATCATTACCGGAGTTGTCATTTTAGGATTATGGTTTTTATTCCAAGCCTATTTTAAACCCCAGGATCAGTCTCAAACTCCTTATGGTCGTCGCCGATCTACCCAAGCCGGAACTAATGCTTTAGCTTCGACGGTTTCTGTATTCCTAATTTTAGGATTAATTAATTTTGTCGCCATTAGAAATAACTTCCGTATTGATTTAACCGAAAATCAACAATTTACCCTATCTCCCCAAACCCAAAACCTCGTTAAAACCGTTGAACAACCCATCAAAGTTTGGGTTTTTGATCGAGGAAAAAATCCCCAAATTCAAGAACTATTAACCAACTATCAACGCCTGGGCGGTAAAAATTTCCAGTATGAATTTATCGACCCCCAAGCTAAACCCGGACTAGCGCAACAATTTGGGGTAAAAGAGTTTGGGGAAATCTATTTAGAGTCGGGCGAAAAACGACAACAGGTCAGAAAAGAAGCCTTAGAACCTTTAACCGAATTAAAACTGACCAATAATATTGAACAATTATTCAGTAACCGCACTTCCAAAGTTTACTTGATTCAAGGTCATGGAGAACGACCCTTAACCGAAGGACAGGGAGGATTATCCGAGGCGATAAAAAGTTTAACTGAAAAGAATTTTATCGCTGAACCCCTAAATTTAGCCGAACAAACCGCTATTCCCTCGGATGCGGATGTGATTATTTTGGCGAGTCCCCAGCGTAAATTATTTGAAGGAGAAGTTAAGGCGCTAGAAACCTATTTAGAGCAAGGAGGTAGTGTTTTATTATTATTAGACCCCCAAACCAATCATGGTTTAGATGGACTCCTAGAAAAATGGGGGGTTAAAGTTGATCCGCGCCTGGCTATTGATGGGTCAGGAGGTGGCCGTTTAGTGGGGTTGGGGCCGACCGTTCCGATTGTGCGAGAATATGGTCAACATCCGATTACCCAGGATTTTGGGAATGGAATTTCGATTTATCCCTACGCTAGTCCGGTGGAAACCCGCACTGTTGATGGGATTACCGAGAGTCCGTTAATTTGGACAAATGATCAAACCTGGGCGGAAAGTGATCTCAAAAGTCCTGAACTCAAGCTCAACCCGGAAGTAGACCGACCTGGCCCCCTTTCCCTCGGTGTTGCCTTGAGTCGTCCCCAGAAACAGCCTGAAAATTCGGAAACTCAACCCTCCTCCGAGCCCTCTCCAGAGAAACCCGAAGCCCGGTTAGTGGTGTTTGGAAATTCCCAATTTGCCACCAATGGTTGGTTTGGTCAGCAACTGAATGCCGATGTGTTTCTTAATTCTGTCAGTTGGTTGAGTCAGTCCGACCAACAGACCCTATCTATTCGTCCGAAATTAGCCACCAGTCGCCGAATTGCCATGACCCCAACTTTAGGACAAACTTTGAGTTGGTTGACGTTATTGGTTTTACCGATATTTGGGTTTGGGATGGCGGTGTTTGTCTGGTGGAAAAGACGTTAGTTAAAATTGGTATTTTGACGGGGGCAGGCTTGATTTAACCACATTTGTATAAAGGTTCAATTCAAGATACAATGATAACAAACTCATTGAATTCAAGATATTCTATGAGTTGATTCTACCATTTTCGACCTGCTACCCAACAACCACATCTTTCAACCGTATTTATCATCTAGTCTTCTTTGTTGCTAACGGACAATTTTTAGCAATAACATTGCTAGATTTTTAATTGGTTTTCGCTGCGTACTGTTTAGGCATAACTGACAAAAGCACTGAGTTAAATTAGTTAACAGTTTTGTTAACAATCTCTACTTTGTCTGAAAAGACTGATAGATTTTGATAACATTTTATCAGCCTATTGTTGTATATTTCATTTTAATTCCAGGGGGAAATATGGGTATAGGCAAACTAATCTTGGGAGGATTAGGTATTTTGGGTGTAGGTGCATTTTTAGGGATACAATGGATTAACTCCCAACAACAAGAATCTATGGCTCAAGTCCAAACTAAAATCTCTGAACTTGAATTGACAAAAGTATCGAATTTGAATACTTTAAAAGCAAAAAAAAATCAACTAGAAGCGGTGAATATTCATTTAGATAATATACCGAATTTACCGATTTTTCCCGAACCTGTTGAAGTGAAAATCCTAGATTCAAAGTTAGAAAAAATTGCAGCACAGTTGAAACCAGAAACCCAGGCATTAGAGAATTTAGAATCGGCTCAAAAATTAGCTATGTCAGCTTCTGTGCTGGTTCAAAATCCCCCTCACCCTACCCAAATTTGGCTAGATGCTCAACAACAATGGGAGCAAGCTATTAGTTTATTAAAGGTGATTCCTAAGAATACCTATGCTTACCTGGAAGCTCAAAAAAAAATGATCAGTTATGGGAAAAATTATGAGATTATTAGGATTCGAGCTACACAAGCAAATCAAGCTGTTCAACTGAATAATAAAGCTCTCAAACAAATAGAATTTGGTGAATATAAACAGGCGATTCAAACTTTAAACCAAGCCACAAAACTTAATCCAGGGTTAATTGAATCCTATTTGAATCGAGGTGTTGTTTATGTTCGATTAAACAGTCATCAATCTGCGATCGCTAATTTTAACCAAGCCCTTAAAATTAATCCTGAAAGTCCAGAAGCCTATTTATTGAGAGGAGAACAATATTTAGGAGTAGGAGATTATGGCTTAGCGTTAGGGGACTATAATCAAGTGATTAAATTTAATCCTAATCATACCAATGCCTATTTAGATCGGGGTTATATTTATCGAGAATTAAATGAGCCAGAAAAAGCCATTGCTGACTTTAAAAAAGCCTCGGAATTATTGGGAAATGATGGGGATATTAAAACACAACAATTAACTTTATCTATTGTCCAAGAATTAGAAGCCTCTCGTCCGGTGATAGTTGTAGAAACAGATGATAACAATAATTATCAAAGGTTAAGACCGAAGAAAAATAATTATTCTAGTTATTCTAGGAGTTCGAGTCGCAGTCGTAGCCGAAAAAGACGATAATAGACCAAACCCTAGATATTTTGCCTGGGGAATTCATTACCCATTACCCATTACCCATTACCCATTACCTATTACCCCTTATGACATTTTCAACAATTCCTTTAATTGGGCTGCGGGCTGATCATTTCCGCCATCCTTTGGATTTACAAGCCACGAATACCTTAAAACAATTTCCGGGTTTAGATTTATTAGTGCGACAATTGTTAGGAGGTCTGGGAGAACAGTTTTTTTATTTAGAAAATATTGCTTCTAGTATTTTGGTGAGTGAAAAACAGTTACCCCATTTGCATCAATTATTATTAGACGCTTGCAAAATCTTAGATTTAGAGCCTCCGCAACTGTATATTCGCCAAAATCCTGTTCCCAATGCCTATACCTTTGCCATGCGGGGAAAACAACCTTTTATTGTGATTCATACCTCCCTAATTGAATTATTAACCCCGGAAGAAATTCAAGCGGTGATTGCCCATGAGTTGGGACATTTAAAATGTGAACATGGGGTTTATTTAACCCTGGCGAATTTAGTGGTACTAGCCGCGAATCAATTATCCCCCTGGGGAACAATGTTGGCCCAGGGTTTACAAACTCAGTTAATGGAATGGGTGCGCTGTGCTGAATTTACTTGCGATCGCGCCGCCTTACTCGCCACCCAAGATCCCAGAATAGTCATGTCGGTATTAATGAAATTGTCGGGAGGCTCTCCCAGTTTAGCCCCCCAACTCAACCTAGATGCCTTTGTCGCCCAAGCCAGAACCTATGATCAAATTAGTAGTACCGAACTCGGAGAACTGCTTAAACAAGCCCAAACAGCCCAATTAAGCCACCCCCTGCCGGTGCTGCGGGCCAGAGAAATTGATCGCTGGTCAAGTAGTCCGAATTATCAGGACTTGCTAAAAAGAAAGTTTATGGTGTATGATGGTGAAGCCAACCGAAAGGGCGGGTGGCGGAATTGGTAGACGCACCGCACTCAAAATGCGGCGGCTTCGGTCATAAGAGTTCAAGTCTCTTCCCGCCCACTTCAAAGCCTTAAAGAGCTTCACTCTCGTAGTAAGCCCTTTAGGGCTTTATCATTATTTAAAGGTTTTTGTAGCCCAATCACCCCATATTAAAATTATTTAAAATGGACATCACCCTCAACCCCGGTGATTTAGCACCGGACTTTGTTCTACCCGATAGCGATGGCAACCCCGTGGGTCTGAGTGATTTTCGCGGGAAAACCGTGGTTTTATACTTTTACCCCCGGGATAATACCCCGGGATGTACAAAAGAAGCCTGTGGGTTTCGGGATAATTACGGAGAATACCAAGAAAAAAATATAATTGTTTTAGGGATTAGTACGGATAATTCCGTGGCCCATCGCAAATTTATTAATAAATATCAGTTACCCTTTCCCCTATTAGTGGATGAAGGAGGAAAAGTCGCAACCGAATATGGCAGTTACGGACTGAAAAAATTTATGGGGAAAGAATTTATGGGGGTGTTTCGTCATACTTTTGTGATTAATACTGAAGGTCGGATAAAAACTATTTATCGCAAAGTTAAACCCGAAACCCATAGCCTAGAAATTCTACAAACCCTAGGATTTTCCTGATTCTTTACTGATCATCAAGATAGGCTAATGAGTAGAAATAACTCAAAACCTGTCTATTTTTTGAATTAGAGGAGAAAAAACACCTTGGTGGTATCCTTTGCCCAATATGTTTGGAAGTTTGGACAAACCGTATTAGGGATTATTTTTCGTCATCCTATCCCCGGAACTAGTATTATTCCGATTTTACCCGATGGCAAAATTGTGCTGGTGCGCCGTCGAGATAATGGGAAATGGGCCTTACCTGGGGGGATGGTAGACTGGGGTGAAGATATCCCGACTACTATTAAACGAGAACTAGCGGAGGAAACTGGGTTAGAATTGGTGAAAATTCGCCGTCTGGTGGGGGTCTATTCTGCCCCGGATCGAGATCCGCGAGTTCATTCTATTTGTGTGGTCGTCGAAGCAGATGTTCAAGGTAACTTTCAAGTGCAGGACATCCATGAAATTACGGAGGTTAAAGCCTTTTCTGTTACATCCCTCCCCTCCGATTTTAGCCATGACTGTGAACGACATCTTCAGGACTATTTAGAGGGTATAACAACCTTAGCTTAGGGTTTTGTCCACAATATTAAAAATTTAGGATGTATCAATTATTTCATCATTTTCGGATTCAAGTGTCCCAGGGGCAGATTTTCTGGCGGGAAGTCGGTGACGGCCCGGCAATTCTTTTTCTGCATGGGTCTTGGACGGATAGCAGTCAGTGGGTGCCATTGATGCAGCATTTAAGTCTGGATCACCATTGTTTTGCACCGGATATTTTAGGTGCTGGAGAGTCTCGAGCATTTACGAAAATTCACCCTTCAATTAATTTAGAAGTTGAGTGTTTAGCTGAATATATTCAAACCCTCAAAATTAAAGAATTATGTTTAGTCGGTAATGGGTTAGGAGCTTGGATAGCCACCCATTACGCCTTGAAATATCCCGAAGTGGTTAAGGGTTTAGTGGTCATTGCCCCCGAGGGAATAACCTTTCCCAATTATAAAAAAGAATGGGGATGGAAGCGACAATTCGCCTCTAACTTTTTCCCCTGGGCGGGGTTTTTAAAACTAATTTATCCCTTAGCGTTTCTATTCGGACAGGGAAAAAAAATTAAGGGTTGGTTTAGCGATCGCCAAATCCTATTAGAATGGCCCGTTGCCAGTCACCTTTTATACCGTCGTCGCTGGGCAGAAATTCAAGAGGAAATGTTGAATCAATCTCTGGAGTCGTTGAAATTACCCACGTTGGTCTTACAAGGAGATCAGGATACCGCCACGGCCTTAAAGCAGAGTCAAATATTTGCTGAGATCGCACCGATGGCTGAATATCAGAGAATTGAAGGCGGAAAACCGAATTTACCCCTGCAAATGCCGGAGGTGATCGCCCAATATATTCGGGGATTTATCACCGATCAGGTTCATTTTTCAGAGCCGCCATTCCCCGAAATATTAGATCACGATCGGCCACAGGATGGATACTCTTATCCGGAAACTGCTTGGTAAAGTAGGAAAGTAACAAATTGCGATCGCCTCCGGTAATCACCATCGCCCCCTGGGGATATTGTTTTTGCCAAGCTTCGATAAAATCCCGCATTCCGGCCACCAGAGTATAAATAATTCCACTCTGAATTGCCCCTGGGGTTTCGTTAGCCCAGCGTGGCGGTAGATGGGGAGGGAACTCAATTTGGGGCAAGGCGGCGGTTTTCAGAGCCAGGGAAGACCGTTGCAGGCCTAAACCGGGCAGGATAGCACCTCCGACTAACTGTTGATGGGCGTCGGCAGCGGTGAAGGTGAGGGCCGTGCCCGCATCAATCACTAAAATCGGCCATCCATAGTGGGTGCCCCCTCCTAAGACCCCTAGGGCCCGATCAATCCCCAGGCTGGAATAAATTCCTTTAAGGGGAATATCGGCTAAGGTCAAAACCCGTACCTGGGAGAATGGGGCCGAGTATGGGCCAGGTTCACCAACCACCGAAGCCACCATTAAGGGCAAATCCTGTTGGGGAGTCCGGGGGGGTTCGGCATTGTCCTCGTCCCAAGTCTCTAATAGGGTTTGACCGAATAACTTGGCCCAATGGCGTCGAGAATTTCCCAGCATCAACCCTAGCCAGGGACGATTTAGGAATGAATAAAATTCAGGGGATTTACACATCTATCTTTAGGAATACTTTCAATTCGTGTAACAATATTGTAAAATATCTTTACATAACCTTTAAGGGTTGACCGTGCATCTGCAAACTCTATTCTCACAAAAATCCTGATCTCACCCCCCTTAACCCCGGATTTTTTTCATCTCAAGTTAGGAAACATCTAATTTTTAAAGTGCCGCACTGACTAGAAAGTTATCAGATTTTATTCAATTATTATTGGGGACATTCTGATGTCTATGCTTGATTTACATTCTCCATCCTGTTCATTGCCTGAAAATCCTATTTTTAGTCATTCTGAAACATTATCATCCATTCTCACCTCTCCAGAAAATACAGAGGCACATCAGATGCAGTTTTATAATCTGGTTAACCAGATTAACAAGGAGATTATTAGTACCTTAGATTTAGATCAAGTTTTAGGTTCTGCTTGTCAACATTTAGGTAGAATTATTAAGTGTAGTCGGGTCAGTATTTTAGTCAAAGAATCCCATTCTGAACGGGAATTTACCACCCAAAATGAATATAATCAAGCCGGATATTTAAGTCAGTTGGGGATTACACTTAATGTCGATGACAACCCCCATTTACAAGCTTTATTGTCTCAATCTCAACCTTTAGCCATAACAAAATTTAAAGAATTTCCGGGTTTTGATCAGACGACTAAAGCCTTAATTGATCAATTGGAAATCCAATCCATGTTAGCGGTGGCTGTGCGCTATCAAGGGGAAGTTAAAGGAATTATTGGGCTACATCAATGCAACCAGGAACGGGAATGGCAAGATTGGGAAATTCAACTTTTAGATGGTATTGCTTCCCCCTTAGCGGTCGCTATTCATCACGCCCAACTCTATCAAGAAACCCGTGCTAAAGGAGAACAAGAAGCATTATTAAGATTAGTCATTAACCAAATTAGAAGTAGCTTAGATCTGAATGCGATTTTAAATACCGCCGTCCAAGGAGTGCGGCAAGTTCTCAATACTGATCGAGTGGTAATTTATCAGTTTATTAATGGCTGGGAAGGAGAAATTAAAGTTGAGAATTATCGCGTCCCTTGGCCTTCAATTTTTGGAGATAAAATTACCGATAATTGCTTTCCTGAACAACATGGACAACTCTACAAAAATGGACGAGTCCGGGCGGTCAATGATATCCATAAATCCGATTTAGATCCCTGTCATCTGAATTTTTTGGCGATGTTACAAGTCCGAGCTAATTTAGTTGTCCCGATTCTCATGGGCGCCGAATTAGAAGATCAACAACCGGAGATGGAGGGTCAACTTTGGGGATTACTCATTGCCCATGAATGTAGTAATCCTCGGACTTGGAAAAATTGGGAAATTGATGGCTTAAAACAACTGGCTGATCAATTGGCGATCGCCATTAAACAAGCCCAACTTTATACCCAAGTTCAAGAAACCGCTTGCCAATATCAACTCCAAACCCAAGAGTTACAAGCCACCTTAGAAGAATTAAAAACCACCCAAATTCAATTAATTCAAAGTGAAAAACTATCAAGTTTGGGTCAAATGGTAGCCGGAATTGCCCATGAAATTAATAACCCCAATAACTTTATCTATGCTAACATTTCCCACGCCAGAAACTACGTTCAAAACTTGCTCGAAATTGTGAATCAATGTCGAGAGTTTAGTCCAGAAGTCGGGGATTTTTTAAATCAAGTCGGTGAGGAAATAGAACTCGATTTTATTCAAGAGGACTTTCCCCAGTTAATTGATTCCATGGAACAGGGAAGTGTGCGAATTCGTTCGATTGTGGACAGCTTAAAAGATTTCTCCCATTTAAACGAATCTGAGTGGAAATCCGTTGATTTAACCGAAGGTTTAGAAAGTAGTTTAAGATTATTAGACCATCGAATGGATCAAATTAAAATCAATAAAAATTATCAACAAATTCCCAAAATCAATTGTTTTCCCAGCCAAATTAATCAAGTATTTTTCCAAATTTTAAATAATGGGATTGATGCGGTTAAATATTCTACTGAAGGTGGACAAGTGACCCTAACCACAGAAGATCACAGTCCAGATTTTATCAGAATTAAAATTAAGGATAATGGATTGGGAATTCCCGATGAAATTAAATCCCGAATTTTCGATCCATTTTTTACAACAAAACCCGTCGGTCAAGGGACAGGCATGGGGCTGGCTATTTGTTATCAAGTCATTGTTAAAGCCCACGGTGGAAAACTGGAATTTACTAGTAAAAAAGACCAGGGTACAGAATTTATTATTGAAATTCCTTGTCCATAAGATGATACCATCAGACCAATCCCCATGAGGGCTAACCATGAACTATTTGAAATATTATATCAGGCATCTATCTAAAAAAGTACGGTTGCAAACAGTTTTAATTATTCCGTTTATGGTTCAAATTATTCTTGCTGTCGGATTAACGGGGTATTTATCCTATCGGAATGGACAGCAAGCAATCAATGGTTTAGTCACCCAATTACAACAAGAAATTGCTCATCGAATTAAAGAACGTTTGGATAACTATTTAGCTAGACCTTATTTTTTAAATCAAGTTAATGTAGAAGCTATTGAAATGGGACTTTTGGATGTAAATAAACCGGAAGATTTAGAGCGACGTTTTTTTAAACAAATTCAATTATTAAAGTCAGTCCAAGGAATTTATTTTACTAATCGTCAAGGAGAAATTATTTTAGTCCATCACAGTCCTTCTCAGGGGTTGCTTACCTTGATTAGTGAAGATTTTCCCAACCGAGCAGTTTATAAATTAGATGAAAATGGGAATCGGACTAAACGAATTGGAACGGATTTTTATGATGCTAAAATTCGACCTTGGTATCAAAAAGCTATGGAAGCTAATCACACACAATGGAGTGATGTTTATACTTTTTCCAGAGGGGATGTAGGAATTACTTTAATTACTCGTATTTATAATGATAATGGAGAAGTTCAAGGATTTATAGGTATTGATTTACTCTTAGAATTAATCAGTAAATTTTTACAAAATATTAAAATTAGTCCAGCCACTCAGACTTTTATTTTAGATACGTCAGGGCAATTGGTGGCGACTTCAACTGGAGAAAAACCCTATATTGAACCGGGAAAAAATCAATTTAGAAAACCATTAAAAGCCGTTGAAAGTTCTAATCCGTTAACTCAATCAACGGTAAAATACTTAATAGAAACTTTTGGTCAATTTAACCAAATTCAGAAGTTACAGCAATTAGAATTTAATTGGAATGGACAAAAATATTTTGTGCAAGTGCTTCCCTATAAAGATGATTATGGTCTAAATTGGTTCGTGGTGGTGGTGATTCCTGAATTGGATTTTATGGAACAGATTCATAACAATAATCGCACGACTATTTTATTATGTTTAGGTGCTTTAGGATTAGCTACTATTTTGGGAATAATTACCAGTCGTTGGGTAACTAAACCTATTTTTGAACTAAGTCAATCGGCGGATGCGTTATCTAAAGGAAATTGGAAAACACCAATCCAGCCTAAACCAATTTATGAATTAAAAACCTTAGCCAAAGCGTTTAATCAAATGCGGATTCAGTTAAAAGAATCCTATCAACAATTAGAAGAATATTCTAAAAGTTT
>DATNRE010000358.1:0-1749 GCA_036703685.1 Candidatus Obscuribacterales bacterium | reverse complement strand
ATTTTATACGGGCAAATCTATTGACCGTTGGGAAGGGTTACTTTTCTTGGCTTACTATTGTGCCTATGCCACCTATTTAATCCTCGATTCCTCCAAACATTCTGATCTTCCTTTGTTTAGTTTTGTGATGATCGGTTTTGTAATTCCGATTACCATTGTGACCTTAATTGTCACTACCGTTCGCAGCTATAAAGCCAAACGTAAACGTTTAAATCCTTAACCATTAAGGGGTTTTGGGGGCGAGATATCTTCACCCCCAAAACTTGAGATTAAATATAAACTCACTTTTGAATCCTACAATTTTTAGAGAAAATATGGTTGCTGAAATTATTTGTGTCGGGACGGAATTGCTTTTGGGTGATATTCTCAATAGCAATGCTCAGTTTTTGGGGCAACAATTGGCTCAATTAGGGATTCCCCATTATTATCAAAGTGTAGTTGGAGATAATCGAGAACGCCTAAAAAAAGTAATTGCGATCGCCTCTGAACGCTCTCAATTATTAATTTTTACCGGAGGTTTGGGGCCGACTCCCGATGATTTAACCGTTGAAACCATCGCTGACTTTTTTGGATTTCCCCTGATAGAAAGACCAGAAATTATTGAAGATATCACCCAAAAATTTAATCAACGGGGACGGGTAATGTCAGCGAGTAATCGCAAACAAGCCTTAATACCTCAAGGGGCAGAAATTCTGGCCAACTTAACTGGAACTGCCCCCGGAATTATCTGGAAACCCCGGGGAGATCAACTCACAATTTTAACCTTCCCCGGGGTTCCCGCCGAACTCTATCAAATGTGGTCAGATGTGGCCATTCCCTATCTAAAAAATAACGGTTGGTGTCAAGGGGTGCGATTCGTTTAACCTAAAGTAAGCTGAAAAGCCTACGGGACGGTTAACCCAGTTAATAAGACTGGTGATAACTGATTACATTTATGGGTGAAATTCTGTGAATTAAGTCCCATCCCTCAAGTGCTGAGGTGAAAGCATAACCCCTAGTTTGAATGGGTAGCATCCATCAGACTAAAGCGGGGTTAAAAGGTAGAACTACTAGAAGCCAAATTTAGTAATTATCGAGCAAGAAGTCCATGCGTAGCGCAAGCAAAGATGTGTCCGAACCATCGTCAACCAAAATGGTGCAATGGCTAAATCAAAGGTAAGACCGTTGGGAAATACGGTAAGAATCCTTGATTAACACCAAGCCAAAAGGCAAGGATAGGGCATAAGCGGTTTCTTTGCCGACTTATAAGCACCGCCCAATAAACCCGGTGGATAGCATCACGCTAAAGACTTCAATCAATGTGTAATCGGAACGAAGTAATCCCTATATATCTCTGGAAATGTCGAAAATCCAGTAAGTAGCTAACGAATGATACATAGGGATGGGATGGTGTCAAAAGCGAATGCCCTTGGTAATGCAAGGGATATGCTAACAGACGCTCGGTAATTCCAAAGAAATAGAACAAGTAGCAATTTATATGTCTAAAACGCTGATTAAAACTCAGACGGTGGAATGGAAAGACCTTAACTGGCGCAAGCTGGAAAAGGTAACTTTCAAGTTGCAAAAACGCATATTTCAAGCGAGTGAACGAGGCGATGTTAAAGCAGTTCGCAAACTTCAGAAGACCCTGATTAATTCCTGGTCAGCTAAATGTATCGCTGTTCGTCGGGTAACACAAGATAACCAAGGTAAAAATACGGCAGGTGTAGACGGAGTTAAATCTCTGACCCCAAAGCAACGTATGAACCT
>DATNRE010000357.1:0-9012 GCA_036703685.1 Candidatus Obscuribacterales bacterium | reverse complement strand
CACACAGGTATCCTCTAGGGCCAGACATTCCGATGGCTGTAAATTCAGGTAGGGGTAAGCTTCGTTTAATCGTTGTAGGCCTAATAAATAGCTTTCGGGTTCGGGTTTGCTCAGGGTAATATCATCCCCAGCCACAATTACCGGAAAATAATCTTTCAGTCCACTGCGAGTTAAGACCCATTCCACTTCCGCTCCTAACGCCCCGGTGACAATTGCTAACTTTAGATCGGCTGCTTGTAACTGTTGAAGCAAATTCTCCAAACCCAGATACAGGGGAAGTTGTTCTAATTGTTCTAAATAATTCCGATAACTAATAGATTTGCGTTCAATTAACTGATTCAAATAGGTATTACTAACAACACGACCTCGATAGGTTAATAGGTCTGTTAAACAGGCGCGATCGCTCCGTCCTAAAGAAAACTTGCGAATTTCTTCGGGTTTAGAACGGAGGTTTTCACTCAACAAAAGTTCAGCAATGAGTTGCTCATGGATCGACTCATCGTTAATAATAATGCCATTAAAATCAAATAGAACTGCCTTTAAACCCATGGTTGTTCACCATCCTTG
Source organism: Candidatus Obscuribacterales bacterium (assembly GCA_036703685.1). GTDB lineage: Bacteria > Cyanobacteriota > Cyanobacteriia > Cyanobacteriales > Microcoleaceae > Planktothrix. The sequence goes on along the minus strand of DATNRE010000357.1, from coordinate 8,445 downwards.
ATCTAACGCTCTGTGGCTAACCAAGCCCGCAGAACTTCTCCCACTGACCAGGCTTGAGCAATACAACCCCGGGGGTGCATGGGGGCATTACCATCAAAAATTTCACTGATTGTTCCGAGTCCCCCCGTGCTCAGATGGTTGCTGATCGGCTCTAGGAAACTGCGGGCCACCGTAGGATTTTGAAACACTCGTAAATGAGCGATGACAAAGGGGCCCAACAGCCAAGCCCAAACCGTTCCCTGATGATAGGCACTATCCCGTTGTACCGGATTTCCCTCATAATATCCTCGATAGTGGCCATGATTCGAGGCCAGCGATCGCAATCCTGATGATGTTAACAAAAACCGTCCGCAGGTTTCAACCACGGCCCTTTGTTGGTCAGGAGATAGGGCGCTGTGGGGGAGGGAAACGGCAAAAATTTGATTGGGACGCAGGGACGCATCATCACCATAAATCCCATCAATCACATCGTAACAATAGCCCAGGTCTGGACTCCAGAACCGTTCAAACCGAGCTAAGGCGCGATCGGCCAGAGCATCATATTCCTGATAGGGTCTGCCAATTTGACGGGCAAATTTTCCCATAATTCGGAGGGCGTTATACCACAGGGCGTTAATTTCCACGGGTTTACCGATGCGCGGAGTCACCACCCAATCCCCGATTTTGGCATCCATCCAGGTTAACTGCGATCCCTGCTCCCCGGCGTAGAGTAAACCATCGGCGGGATCGAGGTGAATATTGTAGCGAGTTCCCCGACAATGATATTGAATAATATCGGCCAAAACCGGAAACAAATTTTCTACAATATCAATATCTTCGGTCAGGTCATAATATTGACGAATCGCCTCAAAATACCAGAGAGTGGCATCAACCGTATTGTAGTCCGGGGTTTCTCCGCTGTCGGTGAAACGGTTGGGTAACATTCCTTCCTCGACACACTTGGAGTAGGTATAGAGAATGGCGCGGGTAATTTGCAGGCGTCCGGTGGTCATGGTAATTCCCGGTAAACTGATCATCGTGTCCCGTCCCCAATCCCCAAACCAGGGATATCCGGCGATAATGGTTTTACCGATGGGATTTTCAGGAATAGCACGATTCACCACAAATTGATCGGCGGCAAATACCAACTGTTGTACCCATTTGGGCACTTCCCTCATACTACTTGGACAGCTATCTTGCCAATATCCTAATAATTTGCGTTCGTAGGTACGACGGAGTTCTAGGGCGGCTTCGGCGTTTAAACCGGGGTTGGGTTCGGTACTCGCCACAAAACAGAAGGATTCCCCCGGATGCAAGGTGGCGGTGAAGGTGGCAATATGAAGATGATCCTCGTGATCCATCAGGCCGCGATCGCGTTCCCTAGCTAAATCAAAGTTATAACACCATTGATGGGTGGGTTGTACCGTTCCCCGATCGGTTAATAAATAAATGGGCGTAGCTTGGGGAAAGGCGGTAACACATAGGCCGTTTTCCACCGCTTCGGCCTGCATTTTCCAATTCCAGGCATGGGTGTCGCTATGGTAGTCTCGATAATTCACGAGTGCTTTTAGGGTCAGGGTCATGGGCCCAGAAGCCCGAGTTAAGCTATAACGAACGTATGTAATATTGGCCTCGGGCTGCATCCAAATCCGTTTTTCTAAGAGGGCATCCGCGCAGGCAAATTTCCAAGTCGGTATGGTACGATCCAAGTAAAATTTTTCAATATGATGATGTCCATAACCATTAATTGCGCCCCCACTCCAACGATTCGTATAAAGGGGATAAACTTGTTGATGATATTCTACAATTTCGTCTAGTTTTGCAACTAATAAAGTCCGTCCTAATGGGGGGTTTAAAGCCGCTACTAATAGACCATGATAACGGCGTGTCAGTAAGCCTGCTATTGTTCCCGAAGCATAACCACCGATGCTATTAGTCACTAGCCATTCCCGTGTTTCTGCACTGGGCAAATCACCACAGATTTCTCGTCCGAAATTAATACTCATACCCAATCAGTTATCAGTTATCAGTTATCAGTTATCAGTAATCAGTTAAGGAGTATACAGTTAATTTATTAATTCTTAAACTGCTAACTGGCAACTAGTGACTGAATTATAGCGTTTTATTGTCAAAATCAAAACCCCCACTTTGTTAAGTTGAATACGGATTAAACAGATTACTCAAGTCTGACGGAATATTACCCAGGATCAAAAGTTTTTTAAGATCGGTATTCAAGAGTATAATTAAATTTGTATTTTTATGTTCGGGCAATTGCTCAAGATTTAGTTTCATGATAAAATCTAACGTTTTGACACCTTTCCCTATTTTAGAAGACTTAGGTTCTGGTCTGCCTAATTTTTGTGGCTGGGAAACTGAAATTCAAGCCTTAGTTAATCATAATAATCCTATATTTTTGTCTCAAACTAATTTAAAGTTAGATAAAATTAAAGCCGGTTTTGCCTGTGCATTACATTTTCATCAACCGACAATTCCCGGGGGGATTAATGGGGAATTAATCAGCAATCTGCAATATATGTTTGAACATTCCCAAGAGGGGGATAACCATAATGCGGAAGTTTTTGCCTGGTGTTATCGTCGGATGGGGGAGTTTATTCCTGAATTAATTTCTCAAGGCTGTAATCCTCGAATTATGTTAGATTATTCGGGGAATTTGTTATGGGGTTTCCGCCAAATGGGACGGGATGATATTCTGAATGATTTGAAAAAAATCACCTGTGATTCTAACTATCAACCCTATGTAGAATGGTTGGGAACGATGTGGAGCCATGGGGTAATTCCTTCGACTCCTATTCCTGATATTTTACTACAAATTCAAGCCTGGCAACATCATTTTGCATCTATTTTTGGAGAAGATGCTTTAAAGCGAGTTAAGGGTTTTTCTCCTCCTGAAATGCACTTACCCAATCATCCTGATACTTTATATGAATATATAAAAGCCTTGAAAGCCTGCGGTTATCGTTGGTTATTAGTTCAGGAACATTCGGTTGAGACCTTAGAAGGTTTAGGATTACCCCACGACCAAAAATATATTCCGAATCGTTTAATTGCCCGCAATTCTAAGGGGGAAACCTTGAGTATGATTGCTTTAATTAAAACCCAGGGATCGGATACTAAATTAGTGGCTCAAATGCAGCCCTATTTTGAAGCAAAAACCAAAGAAAAACAATCTATTTCGGGGATACAAATTCCACCTTTAGTCTCACAAATTGCCGATGGCGAAAATGGTGGGGTGATGATGAATGAATATCCTCGGGATTTCTTGCGAATTTTCTATGAATTGCGGGATCAAAATACTGGGGTTGTGGCAATGAATGGCACGGAATATTTAGAATTATTAGAAGCGTCGGGAGTAAACCCAGAAGATTACCCCGCTTGTCAAGCCGTTAATCAGCATAAAATTTGGCAAAAAGTTGATCCGAATCAAGCAACACCGGAAACTGTGGAAGCGGCGATCGCTAGTTTAAAACAAACCGATCATCAATTTCAAATGGAGGGGGCGTCTTGGACGAATAATTTAAGTTGGGTGCAGGGGTATGAAAATGTTTTAGAACCCATGAAAGAATTAAGTATTGCTTTTCATAAAAAGTATGATTCCTTAGTGCAAGAAAACCCCCAGATTACTCAAGAATCTGATTATCAACAAGCATTATTGTATAACTTGTTATTACAAACCAGTTGTTTTCGCTATTGGGGACAAGGAACCTGGACAGATTATGCCAGAGAGATCTATCGTCGGGGGATGGAAGTTTTAAATTAATCGGTGGAGTTTGAGATTAAGGTTGTTGTAAATGGGCAATTTGTTGAGAAAACCAGAAGGCGGCGTTAAAATTATTAGTTTTTTCGAGTTGTTCTAAGGTTAATTCTAATAAGGCGATCGGCAATCCATTCAAGGCAATAGAAGTATTGATTTCTTGATACTTTCCATTCTCTTGTAAGCGAAAGGCGATCGCCCGTTTTCCTCTAATATCAATTACCCAATATTCCGGTATTCCTAATCCAGCATAGAGTTGTTTTTTCTCATCTAAATCTATCGCTAAAGTCGTATCAGAAATTTCTCCTACTAAATCGGGAACTCGCCATTGTTCTAAATTAATTCTGCGGGGTTCTCCTTCTTGCCATTTAGGAGAATTTTCACCAATATATAATACTTTATCCGGTGAAGCTGCTCGCTGTTTAGGTTTTTCAATCACACATCCTCCTAAAAGATCAACTAACAGATCAGGTTGACGGGCAAACCAAAACCCAAAAACTAAAGTTAATAATTCATTAAATCGAGCGTGATTAATTCCTTCATTACCCATATCAATCCACAAATATCCTTGATTAAAACTAATATTAAAGTCTTTTAAATTGGAATTATTAACATAAGCCAAATAATCCTCCCAAGTGGCAGGTTGACCTTGGGTTTTGTGAGCAGATTCAGGAATAGAAACTAGAGTGGTCATGGTTTCATCTTTTTGTTAGGGATTTTAGAGATTAACAATTTGTTGGGAAAACCAGAAGGCGGCGTTAAAATTATTAGTTTTTTCTAGTTGTTCTAAGGTTAATTCTAATAAGGCGATCGGCAATCCATTCAAGGCAATAGAAGTATTAATTTCTTGATACTTTCCATTCTCTTGTAAACGAAAGGCGATCGCCCGTTTTCCTCTAATATCAATTACCCAATATTCCGGTATTCCTAATCCAGCATAGAGTTGTTTTTTCTCATCTAAATCTATTGCTAAAGTCGTATCAGAAATTTCTCCTACTAAATCGGGAACTCGCCATTGTTCTAAATTAATTCTGCGGGGTTCTCCTTCCTGCCATTTAGGAGAATTTTCACCAATATATAATACTTTATCCGGTGAAGCTGCTCGCTGGTTAGGTTTTTCAATTACACATCCACTAAAAGAGTTTGCTAATACCCCAGATTCCCGGGAAAACCACACATAAAATAAAAAACTCAACAAATCATTCACATTAGAGTGATTAATTCCTTCATTACCCATATCAATCCACAAATAGCCTTGATTAAAACTAATATTATAATCCTGCAAATGGGGATTATTCACAAAATCCAAATAATCCTCCCAGGTCGCCGGTTGCCATTGCGTTTTTTGAGCAGATTCAGGAATAGAAACTAGAGTTGTCATGGTTTCATCCTAACTGAGAAACAAAGTATAGACTATTTTAACATAGGATTAAAGATGGTGCGCAGGCCCAGCACACGCACCCTACGGATTAGAATTGTAGTTCTTGTAATAACCAAAATCCGGCAAAAGATTCAGAATTGGGGTCAGATTGAACCGCTAAAAAATGTACATTTTTGGCTTTTTGTTTGGTGAGTTCAAAATTTTGGGCTTCTGTTTGGGTTTTACTATCGGGTAAATTAGCTAAAATCCAACTTTCATTTTCCCCGGTTTCTAATAATAAATTAGGACGAGAATTCGTATCTAAGCGTAAATAAGCTAACTCTAATCCCGACATCCAAGCCGCTAAAGGATTAGCCCGAGACGAATAAATAATTAACCCAGGAATCGGGGTTTCTGGTGTTAACCCGACCATCGGTAATCCGAAGGCTTCACCAAAGCTAATATCCCATTCCGAGAAGTCGGAAAAAGCACTGGCTTCTAAGGTCACAAAAGCCCATTTATCCCCCTGCAAAGCATCAGGAAGGGGCTGGGGTTGAGATGCCATAAATTGAACCGAAGGATTAGCCCCCGCTTGATAATTTTCCAAGGTGGGATAATAGGTTTCTATGCGTTCGTTTAACCATTGATAGAGGGCATAGGTACGCCGACTAGCCGAGGCAGGAATGGCTAATTCTTTACAGGATTTAGAAATCATATTCGCCATCGGACGACGGAAAAAGCGAATCCGAGAGGGGGGCGTGGGGGCCGTGGCGATCGCATTTTCAATCGCCTCTTTTAGCCAAATTGAGTTGACTTGGTTACTGGGGCAAACCTGGGTGTAACGAAACATTGTCTCGGCGCTATCTTCAATATTGAGCGGGGTTTCACAGATTAAGACTTCCCAAACTTTTTTCCCTTCTTCGTCCCGCAGGGGGCGGCTATAAAAATCGAGTTCCCAAATAGTTGATTTCATCAATGACTGGATTTTGTGGGTAATTAACATCTAAAAATAAATCCTACCAGCAATTAGGGTTAAGCTGTAGCTAAGGATTCATTTTTTAGGGATCAACTGACTTATTCTATCGTTAAATTAAACGGTAAACGGGTATAAATTCCTTTCGGGTCATTCATTTCTTTAATCATCAATAACTCCTCTTGCAGTCTGAGAAATTCACGGGTGAGGGGATCAACCGGGGTCGGTATTTTTGTTAGGTTATCTCCGGCTAAATTCTCTAAAATTCGTTCTTCTAATGTTCGAGGTTTAGCGGGTTCTTTCAGTGTCCAATCCTCTCCTAAATTGGCTTTTTTGGCCGCCGCCGCGATCGCCGCATCTAACCCCCCAATTTCATCAACTAACCCCAACTGTTTCGCCTGTTCCCCCGACCAAACGCGCCCTTGGGCAATTTCTTGCACCTTATTTTTAGGTAACTTGCGACGGGTAGCCACATTAGAAATAAACCGATCATAAATTAAGTTAACCACCTTTTGTAACCGGGCTAATTCCTCGGGACTTTTTGGCCGACTATTCGTTTGAATATCTGCAAACTTACTGGTTTTGACAATATCCCAGGTAATCCCATTTTTACTAGCAATATCTTGAATATTAAACAGTAATCCAAACACCCCAATTGATCCGGTTACTGTATTAGCTTGGGCAAAAATTTGATCCGCACCCATGGCGATCCAATATCCCCCGGAAGCGGCAAAATTTCCCATCGAAACTATCACGGGTTTCTGTTTTCTAATCAGTTCCACTTCCCGCCCAATCACTTCCGAAGCAGTGGCACTGCCCCCGGGACTATTAACCCGTAAAACCACCGCTTTTACCTTTTCATCTAAGCGTAATTTTCTTAATTCTTTCGCTAACCGATCGCCTCCAATTTGGCTAGAAGTTCCCCTGCCATCCACAATTTCACCCTCAGCATAGACAATCGCAATTTTATTTGTACTATTTTTATTCCCATTGTTAATATCAGCAACTTCAGGGATTTTTGAATAGGAATTAATACTAACTTGTCTAAATTGTTGACTTTTTTCCTTAGATTCCTCAGTCATTTTTTTGAAATCAGCAATCACTTCATCCCCATAGGCAACCCGATCAACTAATTTTCCTTTTAAAGCCGTATCGGCTAATAAAATCCCTTCGGTATTAGAAAAAGCCTGTAACTGTTGGGGTGTGACTTTGCGACTGGGAGCAATAGTTTTTAACCATTCTCCCCATAAATCTCCTAAGAGTTTTTGAGTTTGTTCTCGATTTTCTGGACTTAATTTTTTAAGTAAAAATGGTTCAACGGCTGCCTTATATTTACCCACCCGAATCACCTGCACCCCAATACCATATTTTTCTAAAGCTCCGGTTAAAAACATGACTTGAGAACTCAACCCTTTAATATCTAAAGAACCCAAGGGATTAATCACAACTTGATTCGCAACCGAAGCTAAATAATATTCGGGTGCTGTCCAATCAATATCATAGGCAACAATGGTTTTTCCGCTCTCTTTAAATCGTTGTAGGGCTTGGCGAATTTCCTTTAAATTAGCTAATCCCGTAGAAATGGGACTATTAGTTCCTTGTAAATAAAGGGCAACAATTTTATCATCTTGACTAGCTTGATCAATGGTTTGAACTAAGGTTCTTAACTGAATTGAAGTCGGAATATCTTCTGATAAAAGTTCCTGTAAGGCTTCAGAGGTTGAGGGATTTGGCCCAGTATCACTCACACTTAATGCTAAATCAAAAACTAAAACCGATTTATCCTTAACTAACGGCCCAGACTCTTGATTTGCCATCAGAATCACTAGGAAAATTAATCCTCCAATGCCTAGGGTGGTCGTTAAAACCAGTCCAATTAAGTTTCCTAATAAGCTGGCAAATGTAAATTTAAAAAAATCTTTCATATTATTAATAAACGGGATAATTTCATTTAATGGGTTGCGGGGTTTAGGGTTTAGGTTTCAAGGCTCCTGATGTTTGCAAATCATTTAGAGTACGATTATTGGTACAAAATAGCACGGTGATCAATTCTGCTTTTAAAATCTCTACTAAAGTATAGACTGCTGCTTCCGATTCGGCGGCGGCTTGCAAAAACGGCCAAGCAAATCCAGCTAAATTTGCACCCAGGGCGATCGCTTTAGCCGCATCTAAACCACTGCGTAACCCCCCCGAAGCAATTAAGGGGATATCGGGAGACACTTGCCGAATACTGGTAATACAATCGGCCGTGGGTATGCCCCAATTGGCAAAGGTTTCCCCTAGACGACGCTGTAGGGGGTCTTGGGCGCGTTCTCCTTCGATTTTAGCCCAGGAGGTTCCCCCCGCCCCTGCCACGTCAAT
>DATNRE010000356.1:0-3169 GCA_036703685.1 Candidatus Obscuribacterales bacterium | reverse complement strand
AGAAAATATACTTTTGAATCAACTAGCATCAACGAGTGCAGTTGTATGGTCTCCACAGGCAGATCAGGAATCAATTCAAGCATTATCAGAACTTCTAGCTACCGCCCAAGAATCAGCCCATGCTTAATAGTCAGCGATTTCCATTTATAGAGCGAATTGATAGCCTTGGGCGATCAAGTATCATGCCATATTTGCCAATCACTCTCTCCAACGGCAGCAACTCCGTAGAAGTGATGGCATTATTAGATACTGGTGCAAGTATTAATGTTCTCCCATATCAGATTGGTCTACAATTAGGGGCAATATGGGAACAGCAAACCGTTCCTATTCAATTGAGTGGGAATTTGGCTCATAGTGAGGCGCGAGGATTGGTGCTTTCGGGTACAGTTGCTCAGTTTTCGTCGCTCTTGCTGGCATTCGCTTGGACTCGTTCGACAGATGCACCTGTAATCCTTGGACACCTCAACTTTTTCTCGGAGTTTAATGTCTGTTTTTTTCGTCACGAATTAGCTTTTGAGCTTTACCCAAGGGAAAAAGGAATTGTTTAAGCAATATGTGATCGCGCTTTCTTGTTTCTGATGACCGATCACCTAAAATGAAAGAGCGATCGCCCTATCCAATTCACAGCCAACAAACCCGACATATTGCGTAAGCGGATAAGTAAGTAAACAAAACTAATTACACACGCTCGTTGCCCTAAAGCCATTGAAACAAGATGATTTGTAGTGCGATCGCCCCTCCAAAAGAAAGCGCGATCGCAAATGCGTTGAAGATTAAAAACCCGATAACTTTCACGAAATTGGGTTTTTAGGGCATACCTCAAGTAATCCCAAACCCCTTAGATGTCTAAATCCGTCAAATTTAAGCGAGGGGCGTGGGTTTCAATAAACTCCCGACGGGGGGCAACCCGATCGCCCATTAAGATGGTGAAAATTCGATCGGCTTCGGCCGCATCTTCCACTTCCACCCGTTTAATCATCCGAGTTTCTGGGTTCATAGTAGTTGTCCAAAGTTGTTCAGGCATCATTTCCCCTAACCCTTTAAACCGTTGAATATTGTAGTTAGCATTGGCGGGTAAACTTCTCAAATGCTCCTGCAATTCCTGTTCATTGTAACAGTATTGATGGTTCCGTCCCCGTTCCACTTTGTACAACGGAGGACAGGCAATATAAATATAGCCTTGATCCACTAATTCCCGTTGATAACGATAGAAAAAGGTGAGTAATAAAGTCCGAATATGGGCTCCATCAACGTCCGCGTCGGTATTATGACAGCAGAGTCCTCCGGTTCCACAAACAAAGTTTTCATCCCCATCAACGGAGAAGTCATAAACATACTCTCCGACTAATTCAATTTCCTCCGCCTTGACAACTTTTAATCCCATTAAATCTTCACTAATGGGTAAATAATCCATCGGTTTTTGAGTGGGAAGTTGTAGATAGGCGTTGAGTTTTTCTGCCCCTAAATGACGTTGCCAAATTAAACGACAACTTTCGAGTTGTTGTTTCCCACAAAGGGTAAGAGTATAGTAGGGATAACGGGTTTGAATTGGGGCTGTGTGATTCAATTGAGGTTGATGTTCACTGGTACTGGCAATTAATCCCAATTGTCCGAATAAATAGAGTAATCCATTCTTAATTGAATTGGAGTTAGTTGTCCAAGAAATATTCGCCCCACTGGTTGTACCATCCCCTAAGAAATACCCCTCTAAAAAGGCAAGTTGTAAAGGTTCAGTCACCGAGAAAACTAGATCGGGAATTTGTTTTTCATGGGATTTTTTTCCTAATCCCCAAGCCTGTAACAGTCGGGCAGCGACTACACTATTAAAGTAGATTTTAATCCCCTGACTTTCGGGATCATTATAGCGGCGTGGTGTTTCCCCAAATACCTCTTGAATGGCTGCAATTAACTCAGGAATAAATCGCTCATCTTTTGTGCCTAAATTCAGGCTGACTTGATGTTTTGATAGGCTTCCTTCCGCTACATACCAACCCAAAAACCACATCAATTCTGAAGTAATGGGTAAATAGCGATCGAAGGCTTTATTCTGGTGGGCTTGAGGAACAATTTTTAGGTTATCCCCCAACTGAATTAACTCGCTGGGTGTGAAATATTCAATGGGTTTATAATTACTAACTTCTCGCCAACGGGCGTTTTTACTGCTGTCATCTTGAGTCAGGAGTTGATCAATTTTAGAGGGAAGGGTTTGGTAAACAATATTTTCGTTACCTCCAATTGTCTCTAAATAATCTAAGAAATTAGACAAAATGGGTCGATTAATTCCCCGTTCCCAGTGACTAATCGTAATCGGTTGTTTGACTCCAATAGCAGTGGCTAATTGTTTTTGAGTCATACCTAATGCTTGACGTTGGGCAATTAATTCTTGCCATCCTTCGGCATCTAATTCGACTCGAGTTTCACTGAATAATTCGGGTTTATCAACCTTGGCTAAAATTCGCCGACTGGCAATTTTACGAACATCTTCTCCTTGTAAATATAAGGATTGAGTCACACCCGCTTCATAGAAGGTTCGGAGTAAATCAATCCGGGTTTGAGGTTCGGTAGAACGGGGTAAACGACGACTGGCAACTAACCAATCTCCGGGTTTAATTTCATTGCCTTTTTTGAGTTTAACTTCCCCATTTTCATACACAAAAACACTATGGGAAGATGTAACTTTAATCTGACGATTATAGCGAGTCGTCAGTTGATACATGGGTTCCTCATGCCCGTGACGAATTACGGCTTTAATCGGACGAAAACGGGTGGCATGGGTTACGGGATCAAAAGCAATCACTTGATAGCGTTCCGGGGTGCGTTTCCCTTCGATACACTCATCAATAAACTTGCCAATTTCTACAAATTCGGTTTTTCCGGTATCTTCCATTACTAGCGTGGGTTCATCACCCGCAACGCTCATAATTATGACTTTATGATAGCGCAACCCGGCGGCATCAAATTCTTCTCCTTTTATCCCTAATCCTAGCGCTGTAATTAAGGATTGAATTTCATTATTTTTGTAGATTTTGGCGTCATCGGTTTTCTCGATATTCAGGATTTTTCCGCGTAAAGGAAGAATGGCTTGGGTACGGCGATCGCGTCCTTGTTTGGCGCTATTATGCACAAATATACCCGCCGATAATGCGAAGTTATGGCTATGGGGAACTTC
>DATNRE010000355.1:0-3554 GCA_036703685.1 Candidatus Obscuribacterales bacterium | reverse complement strand
TTGCTAAACGTCCAGGCGTTCAGGCTGCGATCGCGGATCGGAAGTGCTACCATGGCAGATTCCTCACCATCTAATACCACAACTGTAATTTTATAGATCACCGATAAAACATAAGGAGTTTGAAAAAAGACTGACCAAACTTTTGATAATTCATCCGTTGAAACCGGAACAAATTCCGCTCGGATCATCTCAATTTGTTCTGATAAATCAGAATTGGCTAAAAAAGGATAACTGGGATCATTGACCGTTTCTCGAATCATTTGAGACGATAAAACCGCTCGATCTTCGAGCGTTCGTATGGCACTTCCTAATAAGCGCTGGGGCTCCAATTCTATCTCATTCCCATAACAACTTAACAGATAGTATAAATCTACCGGTAATTGATTCCGTTTTGTTAATTCTCCCTTCCTTTGACGGGGTGGCATATCGGCATTTCCTAAAGAGGTATTGCGCTTCAAATGGTAGAGGTATATACTAATTCCTGTTTCTGGAGTTCCCCCCGTATTTTCTGGACGGTTTGTTGTTACCCTTGCCCCCTCCACATCCATCTGCACAGATTGTTGTAACATCCTCTGTAATGTTGCCGTCACAGTGGCAATACCTAAATAATTACTCATACTTTAATTTATCTTAAACAAGACCCATCTGTAACGATCTAACAATCGCTCGACTACGACTATCTACCTCTAATTTTTCAAATATTGTTGTTAAGTGAGCTTTAACTGTTGCTACGGTAATATAAAGAGAACCAGCTATTTCTTGATTTCGGTATCCTTCCACCAACAATTTTAGGACTTCCCGTTCTCGATTTGTTAAATTATAAGGATTAGAGCTATCTAATTCTGTCAGTTGATTACAGAGTTTATGGGGTTGAGTAGCTGTTAATTGATCTTGGTTAATTTGAAAAGCTCGAAAGAATCGAGCCGCAACTTCTGGACATAAATAAACTTGATTATTCAGAGCCGCAGTAATCGCCATAGGGAGTTGCATGGGTAAATTTTCCTTTAATAGATATCCCCAAGCTCCGGCTTGCATCGTTGCAAAAATACTACTTTCTTCTCCCAAAGAAGACAACACCAAAATTTTACCACTATTCTGATTTTCTTCTGATTTTTGATTCAAACTTCTGATCATTTCAATCCCCTGATCAGGAGCCTGAAATAAATCCCAATCTAGGAAAATCAAACCGGGTTGACATTGGGCAGCCATACTCAGGACAGGTTTAATTGAACTCGCGTTACCAACCAGCTTAATTTGCCATGAAGAACCCAAGTTATAAACTTTAAGTAATACCTGTAAACTCTTGCAAAACTGCAATTCACAGGCTACAAACATCACTGCAATTGTTTCTGGTAAAACGCTTTTAGGCATGAGCCTAGAAACACTTACCGGCCCCTGATTAGAAGTGTGATTAAGTTGATGTACCCACATATCAAGTCCAATTAAAACTAACAGGGTTTGATGCCCCAAAAGAAAGTTTGTGTAACTCAAACTATGTTCTAATATAACATCTATCTTCAGATAGAAATTTAATTTTTGCGACTCAATCATCAATACATTTGTATACAAATGTAACAAGTTAATAAGAAAAATAAAGTAATGTTAAATATAATTTGACAAATGAAAATAAAAATTAGCAAATCAGCATCTAAACTGGATGGCGGATAATATAGCGCTACGCGCTAGGGAACAGGCAACAGGGAACAGGGAACAGTAAGCAGTGAAAAGGTTTCAGAATTCAAAAGTGTCCTAACTGTAATGCGTAGCGCTATTAGGTATAGCGCTATAGCAAATCACCTATTCAAAAAGCCCCAAAATTTCGACCAAAGTCTATAACCCCCGGGGTCTATTTCACCTTAATCTAGGCACATTAACTAATAGTAATCAGGACAAACCCCATCTTGGCGGCACAGCAAATTGTTGAGTCGCACTTGAGGACTAAATATTCATATAAGGAAAAGAAATATGGCAAGACTTGACTATTTTGCTCCAGGTGTGTATGTAGAAGAAGTTGATAGGGGAAGTCGTCCGATAGCCGGAGTCCCCACCGCGATCGCCGGATTTTTGGGCTTTACCGAAGATGTGCGCGGTGGTGCCGAAATGTTCAAACCAATGTTAGTCACCACTTGGAGCCAATACCTCCAGTATTTCGCCCGCCCCAATTCCGACGGCTTCACCGACTTCAACGCCTACCTGCCCTTTTCCGTTTACGGCTGGTTTTTAAACGGTGGCGGCCGTTGTTGGGTAACCAGTATCGGCACCAGATTACCAGGTTCTGCTGCCCCATCACCCACGGAATTAGGCACAGAGGTAATGAACCGCGCCAAACGTCCCGCCCTGCGGTTTTCCCTGAGCGATCCCGCAATTGCCTCAACCGAGAACATTAACGGTGCTTTAGTATCACCTAGCGAAAGAAGCATCCGCGTTAGAATTACCGAAGGGCAACCCAAAGCCCCAGCACCCGCCCCCGCCCTCCCCCCAACCTCCTCAGCAGAGGCCGGGACAGAGGCAGAGGAAGCAACACAGACAAGGGCAATCACTCCCATGCCCGCGAACACAGGGGAATACTTCACCGTTGTCATCACCCAAGGCGGCGAGGAACTAGAACGCTATGAACACCTGACAATGAACCCCCAAGCCGATGTCGCCGTAGCAGATTATGTGTTCAGTGCCCTGCAAGAGTCCCGCTATATTCAGATCACAGACATTTCCCTCACAGGCAGTCCCCTGGCAAAACGCCCCAATAATGGCTTCTATGAAGTCAGTCCCCCGCCACCCGACGTTCAGCCCGAACTATTCAGTCAATATGTCGAAGGTGGACGGGATGATCGCACAGGAGTACGGGGTCTATTTGAAATCGACGACGTGACCATTGTTGCCTGTCCCGACTTAATGCGCGTGTATGAAGCAGGATTAATGAATCTCGATCAGCTTCATGGGATCATGGATATGATGCTCAGTCTCAGTGAAGGTGCGACGGCCGGTGATATCCCCAACCCACCGAACCGAATGGTGATTCTCGATACCCCTCCCGATCGGGTTAAACCCCAAGATGTGGCCCGTTGGCTCACCGAAGACTTTAACCGTCGTTCTCAATTTGCGGCCCTCTACTATCCCTGGATCAGAGTTCCTAACCCCCGAAATGCCGGGCGTCCGATTTCCATTCCTCCCTGTGGATATGTTGCAGGTGTCTGGTCACGGGTAGATGAAACCAGAGGCGTCCATAAGGCTCCCGCCAATGAAGTCCCCCGGGGTCTGGTCGGTTTGAGTTATGACTGCAACTTTCGGGAACAGGAATTATTAAACCCCTTGGGAATTAACTGTATCCGTAGTTTCCCCAACCGGGGTCTACGGATTTGGGGCGCCCGTACCCTGGTGGAAGCGGATAATATTCAATGGCGCTATATTAACGTCCGTCGCCTAATGAGCTACATTGAAAAATCCATTGAACAGGGAACCCAATGGGTCGTCTTTGAACCCAACGATGAAGACCTCTGGCAACGGGTTAAACGCACCCTCGGCAATTTCCTCGACTCCCTTTGGCGACAAGGTGC
>DATNRE010000354.1:0-1998 GCA_036703685.1 Candidatus Obscuribacterales bacterium | reverse complement strand
TGCAGGTCTGTTGGTCGTGATTCCCCTAGCAACCACCATCTGGTTGACCATCACCATCTCCAGTTCCGTGATTGAGTTTCTGACGCGCATTCCTAAGCAAATTAATCCCTTTGATGGTTTGCATCCCATTTTAGTTAACCTGTTGAACGTTTTGGTCGGGTTAGCTGTACCCCTGTCAGGGATTTTATTTATTGGTTTGATGGCCCGTAATATCGCGGGACAATGGCTTTTGGGCTTTGGTGAAAAAATCTTACAAGCTATTCCCCTAGCAGGTTCGGTTTACAAAACCCTGAAACAACTTTTAGAAACCCTTTTACGAGATTCTAACGATAAATTTAGTCGCGTCGTCTTAGTGGAATATCCCCGTCGAGGAATTTGGTCACTGGCTTTTGTGACGGGGTTGGTGAGCGATGAGATGCAGTCTAAATTACCCGAGGAAATGGTTAGTGTATTTATTCCCACAACCCCAAACCCCACCAGTGGATGGTATGCTATTGTTCCACAGCACGAGGTGATTAACCTGACCCTCTCGGTAGAAGATGCGTTTAAAATTATCGTGTCCGGTGGAATTGTCAATACAACGTCTTCAACGACGGTCAAAGCCCTAAGCCCTAAACCGGAACTGCCATTAGAATCTATGGTGAACGGCGAAAATAGAATTCCAGCTATTGTCCTAGAAGATGAGGGAATTGGGGTCGGCGAAAATTAAAGGGACAAACTTTATTCTTTATTCTTAAACTTATGCAAGCCCGTCGTACTGCTCGTGAACTCGCTTTACTTGGAATTAGTCAACTTCCGGCGACTTCCGAACGCCTAGAACCTCAAGAATTACATGATGTTTTAATTGCCGCCGTCAGGACGTTAACTACTGAAGGTCAAGAGTCCTTAGAAACCGCCGCTACTGAATTACAACGCAGTAGCGATCGCCTCCTAAGTAGCCAAATTCGGGCCAGTGATTTACAAAGTGCTAGAACGATGGTTTATGAAGCCATTGAATTAGTTCAAGGGGCAATTAATCGTTTAAGCACTGCCATTGAATTACCGGAATTGGTACAATTAGCCAATCAACAAGAGGTCTGTAACTATGCCCTCGATATCCTCATCCAAGTTAATACCCATAAAGCTGAAATTGATCAGTTATTAACCGATGTCTTGGTAGATTGGCAACTTAACCGACTCCCCCGAATTGATCGCGATATTCTCCGCATCGCCGTTGCCGAATTAATGTATTTAGATTTAAAAGAACAAGTGGCAATTAATGAAGCAATTGAACTCGCAAAACGTTACAGCGATGAAGAAAGTTATCGCTTTGTTAATGGCGTTCTTCGTCGATTTGTCGATAAATTAAAAGCCGAGGAACAGGGAATAGGGAACAGGGAACAGGTAATAGGTAATGGGTAATAAGTAATGGGTAATGGGTTTAGAAAGAGTTTACCTCTCCTGCCTCCCGGTGCTCCCGGTGCTCCTTAATAACTAATATTTAAAAAAACTATGGTATTCAATTGGTTTCGTCGTCAATTTAATGAAAAAAACGATCAGAATCAAGAACCGGAAAAGGAGGTTCAATCTGAACCCGTCAAGGTAGATCAACCGGCGGAAACTGCTGATATTTCTGAAGAAAAACCTCAAATTTCTGAGGATTATTTGCAGTGGGCAAAAGCAGCTTATAAAAATATTCAAAAACAACAACAACTGGAACCCGAAGTTGAACCCGAAGTTGAACAGACGGTTTTAACTGAGGACACTCAAGAACTAGAAACGGCTGTAGAAACCTTTGTAGAAACCATTGCAGTTGAGGAGACAGAACCAGAACCAGAAGCTGTTTTACAGTATATTCCCCCTACTCCCCCTACTCCCCCTACTCCCCCTGCTCCCCCTACTCCCCCTGCTCCCCCTGCCCCCCCTGCTCCCCCTGCCCCCCCTGCCCCCCCTGCCCCCCCTGCTCCCCCTACTCCCCCTACTCCCCCTGCTCCCTTCTGGGCAGAATCCACCACAGAA
>DATNRE010000353.1:0-2637 GCA_036703685.1 Candidatus Obscuribacterales bacterium | reverse complement strand
CCCTTGTTTGGCAATTAAAAATCCCCCTAATAACCCACCAAATAATAGAAAAATTACCCCGACCGTCCCCGATAAAATTCCGATTTCGGCCGTCGAAATGCCTAACCCGCCTTTTGCGGCCGTATCCATTAAAAACGGAGTTGCCATTTTAAAAGTTAAAGCATCTCCCAAACGGAATAATAAGATAAAAGCAATAATCCAACCAATTTTATATTGAGTAAAATAGGTTTTAAAGGAATTAATAAAATTAGCGGAGTTGGAGAGATTTTCTGTTTCTGAAAAGGTAACTTTTGCGGGTTTGGGTAAATAAATTTTTTGAAATCCGTAGATGAATAAAAAGATTAAACTAGAAATAGCAAAAGCAATTGACCATCCCCATCCTAATGCGGGAAGTGAAAAATCAGACCCGAAAAACTTTAACGGAACCAGATTATATGAAATTTCCCCCGTTGGACTTTTCTCGTCAATATATTTTTCGGCAATATGTCCGGCTAAAAATACTAAAGCACCGCCCCCGGCTAAAGTTGCCATCCGATAAGCGGTATTTCTAACTCCTACATAAAAAGCCTGTTGGTCTAAATTTAATACCGTTAAATAAAAGCCATCAATGGCGATATCATGGGTGGCACTAGCAAAGGCAATTAGGGAAAAAATTGCAATCGAAAATGGAATTGCTGAGGGAAAGGGCGCGCCTAATGCTAAAATAAAGAATAGAATTGCACATAAAATTTCCATTCTTAAAATCCACCGCCTTTTAGTTGAATAAATATCAACAATTGGCCCCCATAATCCTTTCATTACCCAAGGCAAGGATAACAAACTGGTTAATCCAATTAATTCGTTACTTGCCCCTAACCCTTTGAAAAAAATCACGGACATTGTATTGACAACGGTATAGGGAAATCCTTGGGCAAAATATAAAATTGAAATCCACCAACCCGGATGTAGTTTTTGATCTTTGTTTTTCATGCTTAATGCTTAATTTAAAGTTAAGATAATCAATGATTGTCAGAATTGTTTTATCCTACAACAATAGTGAATCTCTGCCAAGTCTTAAAATTCCCCTGAATCTTAAAATTTGAGTCAGAACCAGAAAACTAATATCCTTGAAGCAATTCCTCCTCTATCCCTGGAGTTACAAAATTAGTATACGGGTTTAGAGGATAATGATTAAAATGGAGTTAAACCCCGATGACAAATCAAGCTAAAATTTCCCCGGCTTTTGAACCTTTTTTAAGCCATAGTCAACCGCATAGCAAAAAAGATGCAATTGTTATTTATAGAGGTTTAGTGGCTCCTGGGTCAATGCCCCAACCCGGAACAGCCGCCTATTTTGATACTTTAAAAAAACAAGAGCAAAGTAATCTGTTTGTTGCTAACAAAATCATTAATGATTATCAAACAAAGACGAGTCAATCCTTTTATGCCGAACCCGTGGGTCAGGGGAGTTTACCCATTGCTCAAATAGAAGTCAGCCGTCAAAGTTTACCGATTTTAGCTGAACATCCCGATGTGATGGCGATACTTCCTAACCAAAAAATCCATTTAATTCAACCTAAAGAAATTGATTATTCCGGCTTACAAAAACAAGAAGAACAGGATAAACTAACCTGGGGATTAAAACGCTTAGAAATTCCTAAAGTTTGGGAAACAACCCAGGGAAAAAATGTCACCGTGGCGGTGTTAGATTCCGGTGTCCATGGAGACCATCCCGCTTTAAAAGGACGGGTAAAAGATTTTATTGTAATTGACCCTTTAGGACGGCGAATTACTGCTACTCCCAGTTTCGACAGTGGACAACATGGAACCCATGTTTGCGGGACAATTGCCGGGGGAAAAACCGAGGAAGGTTTGTCTATTGGTGTCGCACCCCAAGCGGATTTAATTGTCGCTGCGGTATTAGTCGGAGATGCCACCCTATTAACATTAATGGAAGGAATCTCTTGGGCGGTGGAAAAGGGGGCAAAAATCATTAATATGTCCTTGGGTTTCAGTTACTATGAACCCTTATTTCCCCAGGTTTTTGATATTTTAGTGAATCAATATGGGATTTTACCAATAGTTGCTATTGGTAACGAAAATCACGGAAATACCAGTTCCCCAGGTAATGCTTATAATGCCTTCTCTGTGGGGGCTGTGGAACTCACGGAGGGGGATAATTTGGGAATTACCTTTTTTAGTAGTGGCGCGAGTTTGGTCTTCCCCGCAGATTCTCCTAACGCCTGGGTGACAAAACCCGATGTTTCCGCCCCCGGCGCCCAGATTTATTCCTGTATTCCTCCGGTGAAAATGGATAACGGCGTTTTTCAATATACCTACATGGATGGGACGTCTATGGCCACGCCTCATATCGCCGGAATTGTGGCGTTATTAATGTCTGCTTATCCCCAAGCGCCTCTGAGTAAAATTATTGATGTTTTGAAGAAAACCGCCTATCATCCGGGTGGGGAAGAACAACGTCCCGATAACCGTTGGGGCTGGGGGATGGTGCGACCTTTGGAAGCGCTGAATGCTTTGAAATAGGGTTTTATAACCACAAAGGCACTAAGACACGAAGGTTAGGTCATACAATTTATGATTGAGAATTAAATAGTTCAGGACTTACGCACAAGACCCAAGAAACCGGGTTTCTGGCCC
>DATNRE010000352.1:0-9834 GCA_036703685.1 Candidatus Obscuribacterales bacterium | reverse complement strand
TTCTATAGGTATCATAATTTTTAGCCTGTTGCCAATCTTCAGGACGCACCCGCCAGGCTTCTAACTCGTCTTCGGAGGCTTGTTTTAGCCGTTGTTTAATTTCTTTTTTGCTTAAATGTATCCAAAATTTCACCATCACCGCCCCATTGTCCACCAGTTGGCGCTCAAAGGCGTTAATTTGTCGCATCGCCATCGGGACTTCCTGTTCTTCCAGTCGCCCAAATAACCGATCCTCTAAAACGTAGGTATACCAACTATGGTAAAAAATGCCAATACTGCCCCGGGGGGGTAATTTTTGCCAAAACCGCCAGAGAAACGGGTAGCGGGCTTCTTCTGGGCTTGATGGCCAAATTGGATGGACGGCAAATCCCCTGGGATCCATATATCCCACCATTTTCTTAACCAATCCCCCTTTTCCGGCGGCGGCCCAGCCTTCTAATACAATAATAATGGGTAATTTTTTTTCTCGACAGGTATGCTGAAGCGATCGCAACTCCTTCATTAAAGCTTCTATTTGGCTTTTGTAGCTTTCTTTATCCAGCGATAAGGTTAGATCCAGGGTATCTAGCATCGATTCTCCCATCCTCATTAATTCCTGATTAGATATTCTAGTTCTTTTTCTCCCATACCTGAAAAACTTAAACAACTTTTTTAACTTCTGTTTTTTCAGCATTAACCCCGCATCTCAACTTATTGTATAATCATAAATTCCTTAACTGCTGATCTGTGAACGTAGAAAATAATGCGTTTGACTTTAACTCATCAATTAATTTTGTTTAAAAAAGCAATTCCTCAACGGCAACAGTGGATTTGTCTGGCTATTTTATGTGCATTTATTTTATTTTCGATTCGATTCTTGGTGAATGATAATTTAAGTTTAGATCAAATTTTAATTCAAGTTCCCCATCAAATTTTTCCCGATAGTTGGGATAATTTTTTTAGAGTTTTCTATTTATTAACAGGGGTTAAGGGAACGGCGATCCTTGTGGCTTTAACCTTGGGTTTTTTGGTCTGGAAACGGTATTGGATTGAAGCCAGAGTTTTAGCTTTTTCTACCTTGGGAATTTTGATTTTAGTGGATCGAATTCTCAAACCCATGATTGAGCGCAGTCGTCCTTTAGATCGACTGGTCAGATGTGTGGGGAGAAGTTTTCCCAGTGGTCATGCAACGGGGAATATTTTGTTTTATTTTTTTATCGCTTATCTGTTAGCAGAACGTTATCCTAAAGCTACTCCCTATATTTATGGATTTGCCACAATTTGGTTATTAATTATTGGGTTTAGTAGTGTTTATTTAAGATGTCATTGGCCGAGTGATATCCTCGCAGGTTATGGTTTAGGCTATATCTGTTTAACGATTAGTTTGGCTTGGTTAAAAATTTCCCGTGAAAATCAAAAAGTTAGAGAATAATGAACAGTCAAAAATCAGAATTAAACCCATCTTTGAAAACAATTTTGGAGTCCTGGGAAAATTACCCTAAGCTGACTTGGGGTATTTCTATTATAGGATTATTGGTGTTGAGTGCGATCGCCTTTTTAAGCCATTTAGGAGATATTGGTTTAATCGATAAAACCGAACCGATGTTTGTTGAAGCCGCCCGACAAATGCACCTTACCGGAGATTGGATTACCCCCTATTGGAATGGTCAAACTCGCTTTGATAAACCCCCGTTAATTTATTGGTTAATTGCCATCGCCTTTCAAACCGTGGGGGTGAATGAATGGGGGGCGCGATTCCCTTCAGCTATAGCCGCAATATTATCTACTTTTTTAGTATTTTATACCCTGCGTTATTTCGGGGGGTTTATATCTTTAGAAACGGCATCTTCTCGCACCCGTCAGCGTTGGATAGGAGCGTGGTGGGGAATGGCAATCATGGCTTTAAATCCGGCTTGGATTGCCTGGGGGCGGACGGGGGTTTCTGATATGCTTCTGGCTAGTTGTATGACTATTTCGTTATTGGCATTTTTCTTAGGTTATGCTCAACCTAAAACCCGTCAACAAAAGGGGTGGTATTTTATATTTTATAGTTTTTCAGCTTTAGCGGTTTTAGCTAAAGGGCCGATTGGCATTGTCTTGCCAATTTTGATTATTGGGGGATTTCTAATTTATACAAAACAATGGCAAAGAGTTCTTTGGGAAATGCAGTTGGTCAAAGGAAGTTTGGTATTTTTAATCATTGCCGTCCCCTGGTTTATTTTAGTAACTATGGCTAATGGTCAAGCCTATTTAGATACATTTTTTGGGCATCATAATTTTACTCGCTTTACCAGTGTGGTCAGTAATCATCCTGGCCCTTGGTTTTATTATTTCCCGGTGATTTTAGTGGCTTTATTACCTTGGTCGGTGTATTTACCGATCGCAATTTATCAGGTTAAATTTTGGAAAATCTCAGATTGGCGATCGCAAGATCGGTCAAAACATTTAGGCTTATTTGCTCTATTTTGGTTGGTGATTATTTTTGGATTTTTTAGTCTTTCGGCGACAAAATTACCTAGTTATATCTTACCTTCGATTCCGGCGGGAGTTATTTTAATTAGTTTATGGGGAAATCAACAGAATAATATTGAGTCTAATCACAATAAAATTTCTTTGCCATTTTTAATCACAGGTTTTGTTAATGTTCTAATTTTATTAATATTAGCGATCGCCAGTTTTCTCAGTCCTCAATTAGTAGGAGACGACACCCCCAATTTTTCTCAATTATTAGAAAGCAGTCATTTAACAACCGTATCAGCAGTGATCTGGTTTATGGCTAGTGGAATTACTCTATATTGCTTATTAAAACCCCGATGGCGACGGGTAGTTTGGGCGGGAAATGCCCTAGGTTTCTTAGGGTTTATAGCTTTAGTAGCCTTGCCTGTGGGTCAATTATTAGATACTCAAAGACACTTACCCCTGAGACAATTATCAACGACGGTGCGCCAAGTTCATCAACCGAATGAACCCCTATTAGTGATTGGGGTATTTAAACCCAGTCTGGTCTATTATACCCAACAAACCATAGAATTTATGACCTATGATATTCAGCAAAGATTATTAAAATTATTTCCTTTAGATACTCCCGTTGATACGGTTTTAATTATCACTAGACCCAAAGATATAACCAAACTTGGATTGCAAAATTCTGATTATCAATTATTAAAAGATCAGGGAGACTATCAACTGATTAGAATTAAAATAAAAGTATTATTAAAACGTTAGAGTTTGTGAAAAAATAATGGCCACGAGGGGTTATACCCCTCAAATAAAATATTACAATTTCGATATAAATTTCCATCTTTAGGAACATTACCACAGGATAAAAAGTCTGGTAAAAAGAGAGAATCCCGACGGTTATCTTGATCCTAATTTGAATCAAATCTATCCCAAAGTCGGAATAGATACCAACAGACCCAGAATATGTTAGGATCAGAACCAATCGAGTCAAACTCTAATATTCAAAATAGCCAAACTCTATTGGAATAACTAACCCGGTTTAAATCAAAGGTAGAATGTCCTAGATTTTGCCCTTGTCCAACCACCTGCAAACTGTGACGATAGGGTATCGGTTAAACGATAACTGCTATCAAAAAAACCGGGGAGTTTATCGGGATAAAATCTCCAGTACCTCATCAAGCCCAGCTTGAAGTTTGATCATAATACTGCCTGCCACATCAATTTTTTCTTACATACCAACCCATTTTCTGCCCCATGTTGAACGCTGAACAGGGGGGAATAATCCTCCTGGGAAAATGTATTATTTTAAAAAAAATAAGCCAATTTTCCTAGCTATAGATAGAGGAAAACTCAAGAACATTTAGGCTAAGATTGATCACTCTCTAAAATACTGGCATTTTTAACATTAATGAAAATGAAAATAATGACAGTAGATCAATTAATATTGATTAGTCGAGAAAAGTCTGAGTTTGATCAGAACTTGAATGGGGTGGATTATTCATCAACTTAATTCTATGCAGTACCAATGTTCTCAAACTAAAAAATCAGATTCGATCAAACCCAAACCAAACAATCAGAAACTCCCGAATTCTGAGATCAAAACTCAACAACGGGTTAATAAACTCCTGCATAACAGTCCGGTAGTAATTTTCAGTTGTCAACCTCAACCCAACTACCGAATCACATTTATTAGTGACAACGTTAAAATTTTATTAGGATATGATGTTGTCGAATTGTTAAGAGAAAAGGATATTTGGCATACCTATGTTCCCGCTTCTGATCAAGATCAATGGCAAAATGCTTTTGGGCAATTATTAGCGACAGAAAGCCATATTCATGAAGCTCGGTTTATACACGCTAATGGGAATTTGTGCTGGTTACGAGTGGAAATGCGCTTGATCTTTGATCAAGCAAAAAATGTTTCTGAAATTGTCGGTTACTTCGTGGATATTACCGATCGCAAAGAGGGAGAGCTACAACTATTAACCACCGAAAATCGGTTAAAAACAGTCATTGAAACCGTTGGTAGTGGAATTACCCTGAGTGATCAAAAAGGTAATTTTTATATTTTTAATTCTAAAATGACAGAAATCACGGGATACTCTTTAGAAGATGCTCAATCTCATCAGGATTTTCTGGCTTTATTATATCCTAGTTCTGAATCCTATAGTCAGGCTCAAAGCCGATTAAAACAGGTCGCTTTAACTGGTTCAATCTTTAATGCGGAAACGACAATTTCCACTAAAAAGGGAGAGTTAAAAACCTTGCTTTTATCTACGGTAATGATGGAAGATCAGCAAAACCCTTTGTTTTTATCGACTTATCAAGATATTACTCCCCTAAAACGAGCCGAAAAAACCTTATGTCAACTGATTGTTCAAGAGCATTTAATTTGGGAGATTACTCATAAAATTCGTCAATCTTTGAATTTAGACGATATTCTAAACACAACGGTTATGGAAGTTCAACAATTACTGGAATGTGATCAAGTTTTTATTTATCGAATTTTTCCAGATTATCGAGGCAAAATTATTGCAGAAACCAACCCGGATCAATTATTGAAAACACAACAATCTGAGATTCCTTTAATTTCTTTAGAATCCTATGAAAAATTTAGTCAAGGTCGGCTCAGAGTCATAAATAATATCAATCATGATCCGATTCCTTCAGAAATGTTTGAGTTATTAAAACATTGGGACATTGATTCGGCAATTATGGTTCCTTTATTTGAACGGAATCATTTGTGGGGACTTTTAATAGTTAATCAAAATCAAGGTTTACGCCGTTGGTTAAAATGGGAAGCTCACTTACTGAGGCAAATCTCTGAACAGGTGGGGATTGCGATTCAACAAAGTCAACTCTATCAAGAAACTCAAGATCAAGCCCGTCGCGCCCAAATCTTAAATCAGGTGATTCAAGTGATTCGGCAATCTTTGGATTTGGATACAATTTTTGCCATGGCTATTACTGAAATTATCAATTTATTCCATTTGGAGAGAGCTTGTATTTTGCAATATCTTGCCGAAACTAAAGAATGGCAAGAAGTGGCTTCCTGTAGTTATAATGCTGATATTAATTCTCCAATTTTGCCTGAAATTCAACAACTTTATTGTTTAGAGATTGATGATTTTGATTTGCCTAATTGTGAGGAAATTCAATGTTTAACCGGAATTTCAGGAAGTTGGTTACCGATTCCTTTACGGGTGGGGTCTAAAATTTGGGGCTGTTTGGGATTACTAAAACATCAGGATGCCATGGGTTGGAAAGAGTCGGAAATTGAGTTAACTTGTGCGATCGCCGATCAATTAGTGATCGCAATTCAACAGTCCGAACTCTATCAAGAATTACAAGTAGCTAACCAACAATTACTCCGCCTGGCTACCATTGATGGTTTAACTCAAGTCGCTAATCGTCGTCGTTTTGATCAATATTTAGAACAGGAATGGCAACGTTTACAACTAGAAAAAGATAATTTGGCTTTAATTTTATGTGATATTGACTATTTCAAACAATACAATGATTACTATGGACATTTAGCTGGAGATAGCTGTTTGAAAAAAGTCGCTCAAGCTCTTGAGGATATTTTACCCAATGCTGCGGATTTATTAGCTCGATATGGCGGTGAAGAATTTGCCGTTATTTTGCCGAATACCACTAGGAATCAGGCGATTAATCTGGCGGAACAGATTCAAAATGCGATTGCCCACCTACAATTACCCCATGGCGATTCCCGGGTGAGTCAATGGCTAACTTTGAGTTTAGGCGTAGCCTGCACCATCCCCTCGGCCCTAGTCCCCGCCTCGAGCTTAATTGCGGCGGCGGATCTGGCTTTGTATCAAGCTAAACAGGAAGGACGCGCCCGTTATTGTGTTCAAGAAGTCGAGGTTTGAAAACTGTTGTTCTGGTGTTAAATTTTCTACCCCAGGATACTATCGTTTTTGAGACTGTTGTGATAAAATACTTTGGTGATGAAATTTTGGGGACTGAGCGCTCTGTTGAACTGAAAGGGGGAGAGCGCTCTTTATTATTGGGGCTGTAACCTAATTTTCTTCTAGGGCTTTTAACAACATTTCTCCCATTTGTTGACAACCGACTAATTTCATCCCTTCAGACATAATATCTCCGGTACGATATCCCCAATCTAAGACTTTTAAAACCGCATTTTCTAGTTTTTCCGCCGCCACGGGTTGATCTAGGCCATAGCGTAACATCATTGCAGCACTCAGGACTTGGGCTAGGGGGTTAGCCCGATCCTGTCCGGCAATATCCGGGGCCGATCCGTGCACGGGCTCAAACACCCCAGGGCCCGATTCTCCTAAGCTCGCAGAAGGTAACATCCCGATACTTCCGGTTAACATGGCCGCCACATCGGAGAGAATATCACCAAATAAATTCCCCGTCACAATCGTATCAAACTGTTTGGGGGCGCGAACTAACTGCATCGCCGCATTATCGACATATAAATGAGATAATTCAATATCGGGATATTCGGAAGAAAGTGAGATAATTCGATCGCGCCATAACTGAGACACATCTAGGACATTGGCCTTATCCACAGAACAGAGTCTACCCCCACGTTTCCGGGCCGTTTCAAACCCAACCCGGCCAATCCGATCAATCTCAGATTCCGTGTAGGCCATGGTATTCACCCCCCGTTTTTCCCCCGTTTCCGTCTGAAAAATGCCCTTGGGTTGTCCAAAATAAATTCCCCCGGTGAGTTCGCGGACAACCATAATATCCACCCCGTCTACGATCTCTTTTTTCAAGGAAGAAGCATCAATTAAATGGGGTAAAATCGTGGCCGGACGTAAATTAGCAAATAATTTTAATCCGGCCCGTAACCCTAGTAACCCGGTTTCTGGCCGTTGATGCCGGGGTAAATTATCCCATTTATATCCCCCAATGGCCGCCAATAGCACCGCATCACTCTTGAGACACTGTTCTAAGGTTTCCGGGGGTAGGGGTTCTCCGGTCGCATCAATGGCGGCTCCTCCCATCAAGGCTTGATGAAAATTGAAGGTAATATTCAGTTGCTTGGCAACGACTTTTAACGCATCGACTGCCACCGCTATAATTTCAGGGCCGATTCCATCGCCAGGAAGTAGAGTAATGCGGTAGTTTTGACTCATAATCTTCGTGTAGTAACAAAACAGATTAGTTGAGGCGAGGTTGAACCGGGTCAGCGATCGCCCAACCTTTAAATATAGCATTCCTTAAACCAAAAATGTTAATCTATGGTTTAAGATAGGGGGAGGGAATTAATTCCTTTTAGATAAAAATTTTTAGCATTTTACCCGACCGATAACGGCATTAAAACCAATTAAGCAGGACAAAAAAATGGACTATCAAAAAATTTTAGTTTCAATTGATCGAACTCCCCAAGCAGAGTTTGTTTTTCGCCAAGGTGTACAACTAGCGAAACTGTACCAAAGTCAGTTAAAACTGTTTCATTGTATTAGTGTATCACCGATGATTTTAGGTTCCCCGTGGGACTTATATGGTCAACGGTTAAATCAAGTGGCTCAAATTCAACATGAATTAATTGATAAAGAAATTAATGAAGTCTCGGGGTGGTTGTCAACTTTTGTTAGTTATGCCGAACAGCAGGGAGTTGCAATTGAAACCGAATATCAAGTGGGAGAAGCGGGGTATTGGATTCGAGAAATGACCCAAAAATGGGGCGCTGATTTAGTAATTGTGGGCAGACGCAATCGTTCAGAATTAGCCGAATTGTTTTTAGGGAGTGTGAGTAATTATGTTGTTCATCATGTTAAATGTTCTGTGTTAATTGTACAGCAACCGGAAAATTAAGGTGATTAATTTTGATTGATTTTCTGTATAGAGACGAGCCGCAGCCCGTCTCTTTTTCTATTCGTGGGGTTCTCCAAATAGAATCATAGAACAAGGGAGTTGATGAATGATTTCGCTGGTGACACTACTCACTTCCAATCCTCCGGCGGTGCGACGACGTTGCGATCGCAAGATAATTAGATCAATTTGTTGGGTTTCTGACAAAATTATAGAAGATACATCATTAGAAGAAATAATTTTAATCTCCGATAGGACTTGAGAGCCATCATTGTGTATAACTTGATGGAGTTCGGCTTGAATTGTGGCAATTTGTTCCGGTTGAGCTTGAGCAGAACAAACGTGTAATACCGTAATTTTTGCTTGGTTAGTATCTGCTAAAAGTTGAGCAAAACGAATTGTCCGAATTGTTGGTAGTGTTAGGGTTTTAACCGGAACTAAAATTGTTTTAATTGCAGTAGGTTCTTTTAATAATTTCATGACTGCGACCGGACAATGGCTAGACCAAAAAACACTATCAATCACATTTCCAAAGAGTCGGGTTCGCAGTCTCAGATCATGACCCCATCCCATCACAATTAGACTGGCATTTTGTTCACAGGCCGTGCGCACAATTCCCGTTGAAACATCACTATCAATCCGCAGTTGGGGTTTAGTTTCTACATTAAATTCTCGCCCAACCTTTAGGGCTTGATTGAGTAAAATTCGACTATTAATCAGGGCTGATTGTAATTCCGGTTCATCCAGATGAATTTGGGCTTGAGTTGCAATTGCTAAAGGGATAATTCCCCCGGATTCGTGACGGGCAATTAAGGCTGCCATTTCGATTAAATAGCGTTCTGTATTGGGGTTAGAAACGGGGACAACAACTCGAAAGGGAGTGGCGGATTCAAGTAAAGAAAGCTGGGAGCGATTTTCCCACCATAACAGCGATTCAGAGGTTTCTAATAAAGGAGTTACCAAGCGCAATTTCGGGGCGAATTTTTGAGTTAATAACGGCCCTAAAGTGGAAGTTACGACCATCATAACAATCACACTATTAAAGATAGCTTCTGTGAGTAATCCCACTTGTAAACCGACTAAAGTGGCGGCTAAAGTGGCGGCGACTTGCGGTAGGGATAACGACCACATCACCATGGTTTCATTCCAGTTATAACCATAAAGTTTTTTGGCAATCCAAGCGGCAATAAATTTACTCCCAATTAAGCCTAAAACAATCGCTAAAGTCAATTCAAAACTATTAATTAAGGTAGAAATAAAAATTGGAACATTTAATAATAGTCCCATAGCCACAAAGAAAAAGGGAATAAATAATACACTCCCGAGAAATTCGACTTTTTCTTTAACGGGGCTATTTCCCACCACTTCATTAATCGCCAAACCTGCTAAAAATGCTCCCACAATCATATCAACTTTGATGATTTGCGCTCCCACGGATGCCACAAATAAAACCATGAGAACAAAGAGAAATTGATTACTTTCATCATCTCCTGTGCGTTGGACATAGATTTTTCCTAAGCGACGAATTCCTACTAAAACAATCGCCGAATAAATTCCTTATTAGGAAAATTGCCAAATCACTCCTTG
>DATNRE010000351.1:0-16683 GCA_036703685.1 Candidatus Obscuribacterales bacterium | reverse complement strand
ACATTATTGAAAATCCCTTACGTTGGGAAGATGATCCAGAACATCCGCCTTTAAATAAAATTAAAAGTGAATTACTGATTGATCTTCCCTTTTAAATTTTGATCATCCCGAACTATATTGATGGGGTTTTAATCTTTGATGAAACCATTGCTGATCCTCAATTCCCCGTAGGTGCGAGGCACGCCTCGCCCCTACACCGGACATGATTATTGCTCAACTTTCGATTAAGATCCTCATCTTTTTTATTGTTACCAACCTTACACAGCTATTATTTTCCAACCTCTGAATAACCAGGGGGACAACTATTAGCGTCTTTGTGTCTTGGGGGAAAATCTCTCGTAGGTTGATCACTTCTACAAAGTATCGATATTGAAGAATAGTTCCCTGATGTCCCTTGCAAACCAACGATTACTGTGTAAGTTCTTAACTCATCTCTTTTGCTTAAAGCGACCATTTGAACAAGTTGCTTTTTATCAATCTCAATAAGACTGTAAGAATAGTTCTCTGTTTCTGATTTTAGACCTATACCTAAGTCTTCTAACCTAGATACAAAGAAAGAGTTTTCCATATAAAATGCTTGCTGCCCTTTGCTCATTGACGAGAGATACTGTTTTGCTTCAGACTGTTTAGCTTGATTTGCCATTTCTTTAACTTCTGCTTGTATTTCTTCCTCCGTCAAAAGTTTTGAACCCGATGGTAACACCGTTGCGTCAGATATTTTTTGGAGAGCGTTAGGACGAGAGGAAAAAGTAGTTGGTCTTGAATCAACGTTTACTTCTAAAAGCAAATCGCCATGAGAATTAAAATCAAATATTCCCATTATCTGATTTTTGTCTGAAAAATTAACAAAAATATCAATATGCTTTGGCTGAGATAGAGGATTAATTTGATATGGAATTTTTACAAAATCAGTCTCTGATCGACCCACACCAAGAACTAATGAAGGAATCAATAATTCACCTTGAGATGTGAAAATCATTGTTTTTAAAATGGAATTATCTTCGTCTGATTCTTTCCATGTACCTACTAAATTATTTAAAATAGAATTTCCTGTCGGTGCTCCTATAGGTTCTCTTTTTATTGTTATACCCCATCCAGAATTTTCTTTTGTATTAGTATCCCACCAAGTTATACCCGATTTTTCTTCCGGTAGGGTAATGGTAATGCGATTCATAACCCAGTATCCATCTGTATAATACGAGAAAGTAGCTTCGCCTGAGCCAGAGTAAGGACTACTTTGTGGCATAACATTACTTGTAAACTTGAAGTTGGAAAACTGCAAAGTAGCAACGGCTGTGTTGTCTTGATTTTCTCGAACTCCTATGACTTTAATTGTTTCAGTTTGTTCGCTATTCCATGTGTTAACTATCTTCTGAGCTTTGGCTGTAGAAAGTGATTTATTATTCTGCACTATGCTACAGCCTGTTGTTAAACTAGATAGTGTTACTCCACTAATTATAAAGGATAAAATAGTGAAGCTAAAAGAAAAAAGTTTTTTTGAATTCATGGCTTTCATTTTTATTCCCATTTTTAGTTAGTTACCAGATCAGAGCTTATAACTATAAACATATTTTCCAAGGTTTATTATTGAGCATCTTTATGATTTTAGAAAGGGATAAAAAGTAGGATTTTGTAGGTTATTTTTTAATATTTAATTAGGTAAATATTCATAATGAGTAGGGTTTTGTAGGAAAGAGTTGCAAAAAATCGGAAAATGTGGGATAATACTTAATAATTTGTAATATTTAAGTCAAATGGATTTTGATGAAATGCTGACATGGGCTGACCAAGTGATATTTGAAAAAACAGGGAAGCATCTAAGTAGTCTGCAAGAATCGATCTTAATGGGGGTGTTGAACAGTCAAAAATACGGAGATATTGCTAACCAATACAACTGTACTGAACCTCATGTGAGAAAAGCTGCATCGGAATTATGGCAGGTGATATCAGAGGAAGTTGGGGAAGTTGTTAATAAATCTAATTTACGCTCTACATTTGGAAGAATACAATTAAATAATAGTAGTTATTCTTACTTTTGGAAGGATGTTAAAATCGAAAATATTAGTTATTGTGGAAACTCAACAAAACCCCCAAAAGCGAAACAAAACGCCCCACCAACAGCAACAGAAAATCAACAATATTCGATCATAAAACCGCAAATTGATTTAAGAGATGCACCGGAATTAGCGATATTTGATAATCGCACATCTGAACTCAATACTCTAAAACAATTAATCCTAGAAAAACAATCTCGCATGATCGCTATTTTAGGAATAAGCGGAATTGGAAAAAGTGCGATCGCCCGTCATCTAGTTGAACAGATAAAAACAGAATTTGATTGTATTATTTGGCGGAGTCTTCGTAGCTTTTCTTGTTTAGAAACAACCTTAAAAGAGTTGATTCAATTTTTATCAAACCAAACGGAGTTAAATCTTCCTGATGATCTCGATGGTCAATTAGCAATTTTATTAGAATGTTTACGCGATCGCCGTTGTTTAATTATCTTAGATGATGTTCAGTGTCTATTTAAAGATGGTCAACTGGTTGGCAATTATCAACCCGAATATCAAAACTATAGTAAATTCTTTAAACTGATCGGAGAATTAACCCATAATAGTTGTTTACTATTCAATAGTTGGGAACCTCCTTTAGAAGTCGTTACCTTGAGTGGAGAGAGTGGTTTAACTCAAATTTTCTCCTTAACAGGTTTAGGAGAAAAAGCAACGCAAATATTGAAAAATCAGGGATTACAGGATCAGGAAAATTACCCAGAATTAATTAATCTATTTCGAGGAAATCCGCTATATTTAAAATTAGCTAATCAATTAATTATGCAATTATTTAGAGGTAAAATTAGTCAATATATCAGTTATAAACCTGTTTGTTTAGGAGATGAATTAACCCAAATTTTACAACAACAGTATCAGCGATTATCGGAATTAGAAAAAGAAGCGATCGCTTTTCTGTCTTCCCACCCTCAACCTCTACCATTATCACAATTATTAGAACAATTTTCCGATACTCCAAATCAACTCTTTAAAGTGCTGCTTTCCTTAGAAAGACGAGGATTAATTGAAAAACAAAATTTAGACAATGAAATAGTTTTTACAGTTGATTCCGTGATTCAAAATTATATTTTATCTTGCGGTGATTAAAGTATTAAAATCATCCCAAAATATAGAGGCGGGTTCGGGTCAATTTTTGACATCCCACCAATAACCTCTCTAAACCCGCCCATCTCTATAAACCCGCCCATCTTTGCCAAAATATGTTAATAGAAAGAGGGCGGGTTTATTGAGATTATTGGTGGGATTTGTGGGATTTATTAGAACCAGCCCCTACGGTCTATAAATTGACATCAATAGGGGTCGCCTCACCCCTATATGTTAACAATCAAACCCTAAGTTAAGGCGAAAACAGAGACTTTTCCGGCGATGCGTTGGGCGATCGCAGTTAACTCTAAAGCAGCCGCTGAATTAGGATCGGAAATGACAATGGGAACCCCCGCGTCTCCCCCTTCTCGGACGGGCATTTCCAAAGGAATAGCCCCCAGTAAAGGAACACCCAACTCCTGGGCCGTTTTGGCTCCGCCCCCGGAACCAAAGATATCGTATTTTTTGTCCGGGGCATCGGGGGGGATAAAATAACTCATATTTTCCACAATTCCCAACACCGAAACCCCCAACTGTTGGAACATTTTTAACCCCTTACGGGAGTCGAGGAGGGAGACTAACTGGGGCGTAGTCACAATTACGACCCCGGACATAGGAACCGCTTGGGCCAGGGTGAGTTGAGCATCTCCGGTTCCCGGGGGCATATCCACCAGTAGATAGTCTAATTCACCCCAATTGACCTGATAGAGAAATTGACGAATAACCCCATTTAACATCGGGCCGCGCCAAATTACAGGTTGATCCTTATCGATCAAAAACGCCATGGAAACCAACTTCACCCCATGGTTAAAAGCCGGTTCTAGGACTTCTCCTTGGGGGCCTTGCTGCACCATCACTTGAGCATCGGCCAACCCTAACATAGTCGGATCATTAGGGCCATAAATATCCGCATCAATTAACCCGACCTTTGCCCCCATTTTTGCCAAAGCAACGGCCACATTCACCGCCACGGTACTTTTGCCCACGCCCCCTTTGCCACTAGAAATAGCCAGGATATTTTTCACTCCGGCAATGCCTTGACGGTCTGGTAAAGCCTTTTGTTGAGGGGTTTCGGCCGTAACATCAACAACAACATTTTCCACCCCGGGAAGTTGTTTAACGGCCTTTTGACAATCTTCAACGATAAATTCCCGCAGGGGACAGGCAGGAGTGGTGAGGACTAAGGTAAAACTCACCTCACCCCCTTGGATTTTTAGGTTACGAATCATGTTTAACTCCACCAAACTCTTTTGGAGTTCGGGGTCTTGGACAGGTCGTAACACTTCTAATACGGTATTGATATCAAGCATATTGGATCAAAGTGTTCCCCGTTTGAGGGATGGACGAAGGGGTATTTTAGGGGAAACAAACTCTATTCCCCCTTTTAATTATCAAAGAATTGAGTCATTCAACGGGTGTTAATATTTTGATAATTAGTCTTAAACCTACTTAAACTAACTTAAAATTAAGGTAAACAAGATTTAAGTTATCAAGGTTCGACTGTATTCTGTCCCATTAGCCACTTGACTCAAGGGACACAATACAGACATGATCATAACGCTCTTGCAGATTACAACCGATTGTGTGCCCAACAAAATAGGTTAAAAAAAATTATGACCGCTTCTCAGGTATCGGAAACTACTACGCCCCACTTGATCCCTGTGACTGACTCTCAAACCCGTGTCAGTCAGTTTATGAAACAACTCCAGGATGAAATTTGTCAAGGCTTAGAACAGCTTGATGGCCTGGGCAAGTTTAGAGAAGACGCTTGGGAGCGTCCTGAAGGGGGTGGAGGTCGATCTCGTGTCATGCGAGAGGGCGATGTCTTTGAACAAGGCGGAGTGAACTTCTCCGAGGTTTGGGGCGAAACATTGCCCCCCTCGATTTTGGCCCAACGCCCAGAAGCCGCCGGATATGGATTTTATGCCACGGGAACTTCCATGGTCTTGCATCCTCGCAGTCCCTATATTCCCACGGTACACCTGAATTATCGCTATTTTGAAGCCGGGCCCGTGTGGTGGTTTGGGGGCGGTATTGATTTAACCCCCTATTATCCCTTTGCCGAAGATGCCCACCATTTCCATCAAACCTTAAAAGAAACTTGCGATCGCCACGATCCACACTATTATCCTGTATTTAAATCTTGGTGCGATGAATATTTCTATCTCAAACATCGGCAAGAAACCCGGGGAGTAGGCGGTATCTTTTTTGACTATCAAGATGGACAAAGCCAACTCTATAAAGGCCCTGATCCGAAAGGAGCAGCCGCCCTGTATAGTGATAAGGTGGGAATCCCTAATCCAAAAGATTGGGACTCTTTGTTCAGTTTTGCACAAGACTGTGGAGGAGCTTTTCTACCCGCTTATGGGCCGATTGTAGAACGCAGGCGTTCTCATGACTATGGAGATCGAGAACGGCAGTTCCAATTATATCGGCGAGGTCGATATGTGGAATTCAATTTGGTTTATGATCGGGGAACGATTTTTGGCTTACAAACCAATGGTCGCACTGAGTCGATTCTCATGTCTTTACCGCCTCTGGTACGATGGGAATATGGCTATGAGCCAAAACCAGGGACTCCAGAAGCAGAACTGTATGAGACTTTCTTGAAGCCTCAAGATTGGGCGAACTGGACTGATCCCAACTCACAGGTCTAAGTTAAACTACAGATCAGATAAGCAACCAAAGCAATATCAAAAATTCCGAGGGGACGGTCAGTGATTCATATCGATCAAAAAGAACATACGACCCAGGATGGCACAAAGGTCATTGTCTTGGCACCAACAGGACGCCTAGACATCACAACAGCTTGGCAATTCCGCCTCAAGTTGCAGGAATGTATATCTAAATTGAGTCGCCATGTCGTGGTAAATCTAGGTCAAGTGAACTTTATTGATAGTTCAGGTCTGACTTCACTGGTTGCTGGAATGCGAGATGCTGACAAAGTGAAGGGCAGCTTCCGAATTTGTAATGTTCATCCCGAGGCCAAATTGGTGTTTGAGGTGACCATGATGGATTCTGTATTTGAGATTTTTGAGACGGAAGAAGAAGCTCTTGAAGGTGGGGTAAGAGCCATTTGAAGTCAACATATCCTGGGTTCCTCACCCCACAGGTCGCCTGGGGGTTGTGGAGACGGGCTTAGGCCCTTCTCCGCCCGGGGCTGACCGATAATTTTTGGGGTTTAAGTTGAATTTTAAGGCAACATAGGCGCAAAACCACGGCGTTTTTGAAATTTAAACGGCCCTAACAGGGCTCCCCATAAGGGCTTTCCCGTATCCGGGTCAATCCCTTTGTCATAGCTGAAAAAATGATCCGCCGTGGCTTCAAAGCCCAATTCCACCTGATAGGTTTTGTTTTGATAGCTGAAGCAACAGACTTGGTTTTCCGGCAGCACAGCTTGGAAAATATATTGATTCTGGCCAAGGCATTCATAGGTAATCTTGAGGGTGCAACCGGGCAAAAATTCTAATGCTTCAGGACTGAGATTGCGTAGACGCTCTGGATCTTGTCCGGCACCTTGCACCGCCTTAATATCTTTGGGCATATAATATTGTGCTTCTAAGGTGGACTCCGAATCAGGATCAGGGCGCAACTGAATGAACCGAGGACGGTAGGGTTGATTCAGATTCACAATATTAGCTTGTTCGGCAAAAAGTACCAGACTGGGTTCTGGAAACCAAGAGGAAGGAACGGGACGATGCCACAAACGCAAATGGACGTACCAAACCGGATCGGCCAAAGCCTGGAGTTGATTATCAAACTCTCCGGCCATATATTCGGCCAAAGCCCTGAGTTCAGGGGAAATCACCATGGTTATACTCAGTTATCGTTTTTTTTACCATAGCCGAATCTAAATTCTCGACTTCAAAATCCGACCGCCAAAATTTAGAATGATATTCAGTCCCTTTTAATATTGGCTTGTGAACAACATCCGCACGGTTTCAGATACAAAACGTACTTTTTACAGTCTACATACTCGCCCTATCAACTCGATCTATCGTCGTGTGGTTGAGGAGTTGATGGTGGAAATGCACTTGCTCTCGGTCAATGTTGATTTTAGCTATGACCCCATTTATGCCCTGGGTGTGGTAACGGCTTTTGATCGCTTCATGCAGGGATATCATCCCCTATCCGATCAAGAATCGATTTATAACGCTCTGATCAAAGCCGAACAAGATGACCCGCAACGATATCGGGGTGATGCGGAACGCTTACAGGCCTTGGCCCAAAATCTATCAATTCCAGACCTGATTGAAGGGTTAAAGTCTCCTATGGATGGGGGCTCAGATCAGGAGTTAAAAGGGCATTTGCAAGGGATCATCAATAATCCCAAATTCAAATACAGTCGTTTATTTGCCATTGGTTTATTTACCCTGTTAGAACAGGCTGATCCCAAAGGAATTCAAGATAAAGCCATCCGAGAAAAAATCCTAGGTCAACTGGCTGAAGTCCTGCACTTACCCCAGGATAAACTGCTCAAGGATTTAGATCTCTATCGGAGCAATCTGGAAAAACTGGCTCAAGCTCGGATCATGATGGAAGAAATGACCCAAGCCGAACGCAAGAAACGGGAGAATCGTGCCAACCAAGCCGTCGGAACTTCCCAACAAGATACCTGATATCCTTGAGGTTTTTCAGCCATGGGAGAGAGTGTGAGACTGATTAGTGCTGAGATTCAAAGCATCTATCCATAAGCGCAAAAATAGGAATCCCCTGCCGTACCCTAAAGGCAAGCGGGGGATTCCTGATTTTTAATCGGTTTTAACTACCCGTGCGTTCGTAGTTTTGGGCATAGGTTTGTAACAAGGCACTCACCTGGGTTAATACCGTGTCGCCACCTGCCTTACCGAGAACCGTTTGATTTTGAGCAACTCGGTTGAGGTTGCGTTCAATCGCCGCTTTGATCTGGCCAGAAATCAGGACTTGCAGTTCTTCTTTAGCCCTTGAACGTTGGAATTGTGCTCCTTCTTCCGTCGTCGCATAAAGGGGCGGAAGACGGTTGAGGGCATAGGCGGCAATATCTCCCACATCTAGGGTTTGTTCGCTATTTTCTTCAATTTCTGCCACCCGGGCGATCGCTTCACTGAGGACTAATTCCTCCATGACATTAATAAATTGTTTGCGGGGTAAAACAACGACTTCACCCGTTAACAACGCCCCCATCAACCGATCCAAAGCCATATATTCTTCAATGGACAGTTCTGAAGCGGTGTTACAAATTCGTCCAACCTCCGCCTCCATCGAGGGGGTCAGATACCCGTCTCCTAAAGCTTGCTCAACAATCTTTTCAATACTCATAATGCTGTTGCACTTCGCATCATTGTTTTTTTAACCGCTATGCCCCTCAATACTCCCTAAAAAAAGGCTTTTTGGGATCTTCACTACTGGAAGTCACCCCATAGATAGGGAAAACGAGAGCCACCTAAATTTTTAAATACTTAGGGAATTAGCCTAAACCAAGCCACGATTAGTTTACAGTTTTTGGCACATCTCCCGATAATACCATACTTACCCGTGGCTATTTCTGGTGGGAATTTAGGGGAGTTGATCGTCTTAATCAATGGCCGCATATCGCCAGGGAACCGGATCGACTGATTGGCCCTGGACATAGAGACCCCAATGCAGGTGAGGCCCGGTTGATGCTCCCGTTGATCCCACCGTGCCTATCACTTGGCCAGGTTGGACAAAATCCCCTTCCTTCACATCAATGCGGTTGAGGTGAATCAAAATACTAGCTACCCCCTGACCGTGATCCAAACCAATCGTATTGCCGTGAATTTCAAACCCCTCGGATTCCCGTCCCACCAGGGCGACTCGTCCCGCAGCCGGAGCGACCACCGCTGATCCCATGGCTCCGGCATAATCTACGCCCCGATGGTAATAATCTTCGGCAAATTCCCCATTGTAGTAACGACGGACGCCATAAATAGTGGTAATTTCCCCGGCATTGGGACGTAGAAATGGGCCTTTCCAGTATTTTTCGGGAGTCACCAAGGCCTTAAACGCATCCACCTGATCAAATTCTTGATCCGTACCTTCGAGTCCTTCTTTATCGGGGGGGAGCCAAATGGACTGAGTAGGAAAGGAGCGATCGCGCAACTGTACTTCTAAGTTCTGTACCTGTGTCCCATCATTAATTTGTAGGGGTTTAGTCCCGGGCTGATCCAAGGGTGTCGTCGGTAATAGAGCCCGCATCCGATTGGGAGCAATGGCAAACATCGGGTAGGTTTTGCCCTGCCAAGTCACCGTGGGGGCTGGGGAAGTGGGGGAATCCAAAACCACAGACAAGGTATTTCCTAACTCTGGGACGGTAGGATTGACCCGTACCAGAGCCGCCTGTCCGGGTAGGCAAAGAACTACACCAACGGTGATTAGGGCTAAAAAAAATGATTTGATCCCGCGAGGGACTCTGATTCTCATATTCTATTTGGTCTCCAATGTTGACAGGTCATCCCCGTGAACTACCTACACCGCCCTAATCGGGTCGGTGTAAGCTTCCGAATTCACAGACCGATGCCCCTTACTTTTACAAGCAGGTGGACTTACACAGCCTCCATCGGCAAAGACGGGGTTCCCTCCGCCTTCAGTTAATATCCTGATTCCCTCATTCCTGATGTTAATTGCAGCGTTGTCGTCACGGTCATGATGAGTATTGCAATGTGGGCAATCCCATTCTCTGATATCCAGAGATAACTCATCTACAAGATAACCACAGCAAGAACAAGTTTTGGAACTGGGGAAGAAGCGACCAATTTCTATCAATTTACCGCTTCTTTGTTGAAGTTTATAATTCACAAAATTAACAAACATTCCCCAGCCCACATCAGATATTACTTTTGATAGCTTCCGGTTCTTAACCATTCCCTTGACGTTGAGATTTTCAACGACAATAACTTGACTTTCGTTCACCAATTTTCTTGATAATTTATGCAAGAAATCTTGGCGGGAATTGGCTATTTTTTCATGAACCTTAGCTACATTTTTTTTAGATTCCTCTCTCGACTTACTTCCACTTCGGCTACGCTCAGTGCAAGATTTAGTTTTTCGAGATAGTTTTTTCTGTTTTCGAGCTAGATTTTTCTGGTGACGCTTTAAATGTTTCGGATTGGCATATTTAGTTACATTTTCTCCATCATGAACAATCGCAAAATCCTTTAATCCTAGATCAATCCCAATAATTTTATCCCCTAATTCCTTTGACTCAGTTGCTTCTACTTCACACAAAATAGAAGCAAAATATTTGTTAGTCGGAGTTTTAGAAATTGTTACTGTTTTAATTGTTCCTGTGATTTCCCTGTGAAATATTGCTGGGATTTCACCAATCTTAGGAACCTTTAGAGTTTGATTAACAACGGTAACACTCTGGGGATATTGAATAGATTGCTGATGATGTTTGGATTTGAATCTGGGAAATTTAGCCCGTCCTTCAAAAAAGTTCTGATAGGCTTTATTTAGATTGATAGCTACACATTGTAAAACCGATGAGTAGCAATCTTCTTTTAGCCAAGGATAGTTTTTCTTGAGTTGAGGGAGCATTCTCTTATAAACTGCTATTTTTAGGCTTTTTCCGGTTTCTTGATAGTGCTCAATACAAGCATTAAGGGCAAAGTTCCAATACCACCTGGCACAGCCATAAGACTTAGCTAGAGCTAATTCCTGTTCCTGTGTTGGGTACAGTCTAACCTTGATTGCCTTGAGCACTTTTAATCACCTCCTTTTTAATTATATTAACACTTAAATAATCATAGTCCCTGACCGCAATTCAACGACCGCTGCCCTAGCGGGTCAGACGTGGGGCTTCGGCGCGAAGATGCTAAAATTTTAGGACTGATCCCAGAATCTTAACAATTCTAGTATCTTAAGAATTAGTAATATAATTTTACATTGAGTTATTTAACCTAAAATTAACTGTGCCAGAAGACTTTCGTTTAATTGTAGATTTAGTCCTTGTCCTTGCTGCTGCGACGGTTGGGGGACTTTTAGCCTCCTTACTGCGACAACCTGCGATTTTAGGATATTTGATTGGCGGGATCATTGTTGGCCCGGGTGGATTAGGGGTAATTAAAGAGTTAATTCAAGTTGAAACCCTGGCTCAATTTGGCGTGGCATTTCTGCTATTTGCTTTGGGGGTAGAATTCTCTTTTGCGGAGTTAAAAAAAGTCCAAGGAATTAGTTTAGGGGGCGGCGGGTTACAAATTATCTTTACGATCTTAATTACCGCCCTAACTATGGGGATTTTAGGTTGGGATACGTCTCCAATTCAAGGCATATTTTTAGGTGCAATTTTATCCCTATCTTCAACCGCAGTTGTCCTGAAATGTTTGATGGAACGCAATGAAATGGCGACTCCTTCAGGACAGATTATGTTAGGGATTTTGGTGGTACAGGATTTGGCTTTGGGATTAATGTTAGCGGTATTACCTGCTTTAAATCAACCCCAAGGGGGAGTGATTTTTGAAGCGGTGGGGCGATCGCTTTTATTAATTGGATTATTTGCTTTAGGGGCCGTAGTTGCGGGAATTTGGGTGATTCCTAAATTATTACAATTTTTAGCAAAAACCGAAAGTAAAGAACTATTTTTATTAGGGGTTGTTGCCCTATGTTTAGGAATTGCCCTGTTAACAGAACATTTGGGTTTTTCAATTGAAATGGGGGCTTTTGTTGCCGGGTTAATGATTTCCGAGGTAGAATATGCCGATCAAACCTTAACCTATGTGGAACCGATCCGCGATATTTTTGCCGCTTTATTTTTTGTCGCGGTGGGGATGTTAATTGATCCGGTGTTTCTCTGGGAACATTTAGAACTAATTATTGGCTTAATGTTGCTGATTGTCGCCGGAAAAACCTTAATTATTATTCCCATTGTCAAATTATTTGGCTATTCTTGGCGAACTTCAATTATTACCGGATTAGGACTCGCTCAAATTGGAGAATTTTCTTTTGTTTTAGCCAGTGCGGGACAGGGGTTAGGGTTAGTATCCCGACGGGTTTATTTATTAATTGTGGGGACAACGGCTTTAACCTTAATGATTACCCCGTTTATTTTGCAATTTGCCCCGAAGTTATTAGATTGGATTGAGGAAAAATGGGATTTATCTAACCTTTTAGAAAATAGTCGAAAAATCACGAATATTTCCGAAGAATTACCGCAACAAAACCATATTATTGTCTGTGGATATGGTCGGGTTGGTCGCAATTTAGTTAAACTTTTACAAAGTCATAATTATCCGGTTATTGTTATCGATCAATCAGAAAAAACCGTACAGGAATTAAGAAATAATCAGATTCCCTATTTATATGGAAATGCAGCGAGTTTGCACGTTTTAGAAGCCGCCGGGGTGGATCGGGCGGCATCGATGGCGATCGCCCTTCCTGACCCCATGAGTACCCGATTATGCTTAAGAAGATCCTTAGAATTTTCGCCGAATTTAGATGTGATTGTGATTGCAGATCGGGATAAGGATATTGAATTACTCTATCAGTTAGGAGCAAAAGAAGTCGTACAGCCAGAATTTGAAGCTAGTTTAGAATTATCGACTCATGTGTTAACAAAAATGGGGTTAGGAGGGGATAAAATTCAACAGGAAATGCAAAAAATTCGTCAAGGTCAGTATTCCGATTTTCGCCCTAAACAATCTGCTCAAGAAGTGGCGCGGGATTTACAGCAGGCTACTCAAGAAATGAATAGTAAATGGTATACTTTACCTGGGATTTCTCCCTTAATAGGAATGACCTTAGAAGAAAGTAATATCCGTCCGATGACGGGAATTAGTGTGATGGCTATTCGACGGTTTACGGGAGAAGAAATTGATTATCCCGATGGTCAAGTTCGTTTAGAAAAAGATGATAAATTATTGGTGGTGGGGGAAGCCACAGCTTTAGAAACTTTAGATCAATTGGCGAAAGGAGAAGTGATAATTCCGGCGGAAAGTATTTCTTGTCAATGGTTAAATATTCCTGAAAATAGTCCGGTGATCGGTAAATCTTTATCTAAATTAGATTTAGCTAATCGGTTTCGGGTGCAAGTTCAAGCCCTGCGTCGAGAGGATAAATTTTATCGCTGGCCGAGTCGAGGTTTGGATTTAGAAGTGGGCGATCGCCTATTATTATGTGGGAGTTTTCATGATTTAAACCAAGCCAGGATAGAAATGATTCCGATTAATATTCCTCCCTTAAAAACTTTAAAGGAAATTGAGATTGTTGATAGTTGATCGGCGGGTGTTTTAAGATATTAAAGCTCTTATCCACCCTCAACCTAAAATAATTGTCCTCCTCGAAAACGCCAGTAGGGGAATAAAATTTTGATCAGACTGTGGGAAGCTATAAAAATGGCAACCCAAACACAACTATAGTGGAAAATAAAGAGTCCTAAATTAAATTCTGAAACAGAAAGACCGGGTAAACCAATTGTTTTGATCAGAATTAATAAAAATAAGGCTTCCCAAATTCCGGCTAAGAGTTGAAAAGCACCCGGCCAATCTCGATCCCAGCGCAGTTGTTGGATTTTGATATAGAGAATGTCCCAAATAAAGCCAAAACAGGTAATATATCCTAAAACCCAAAAGTAAATTGATGGCGGTTGATCACTAATTTTTAACGTCAAAAAAACTAAGGTTACTAAAACACCAATAGTTGCAAATAGGAATAGACGAGTTTGCCACCGTCCAATTAATGTGGGAGTCATAATAGTAACAATTAAGAATTGTGGAAGATACTATTGTTAATTTTTATTAAAAACCATTGTCCAATAGGGTTCTAATTGACTATAATATAATACTAGAATATTGATAGTATTGCACCCTGATTTAGCGCCCATTAGGATGGGCGTTTTTTTGTTTTGAAATATTTGTTAAGACTAAAGTGTATAATAATTAATACGAAATCCTTAAATGTTTGCTACAAATACTTAATCGGGTTCCTAATCACTTTTTTTATTCCCTATTCCCTTGCCGTTTTTAATTGTCAATGATCCGAATACTATTAGGTGAAATAACGACGTTAACCCGATCGCCAATTTTAAATTGTTGTAACTCATCTTGATGCCAATTTTGTAGGCGAATCATGATTAGAGTATTATGGGTTAAACGGACTCCATAACGAGTATCTGTTCCTAGATAAACAGATTCTTCAATTGTTCCTTCCCAGGTTTGTACATTTTGATAATTTCCTAGATTTTCATGGGTTTTAGGATAAAGTGTTACTTTCTCTGGACGGATAATTAAATTAATTATTTGTCCTTCTAAAATCGGTTGAAATACCATTAGATGAATCGGCAGTTGTTCATCAATTAAACCCGTAATTGTTTGTGCTTGAACCCGGGTTACTCGCGCGGCTAAAACGTTAGTTTCTCCAATAAAATCAGCCACAAATTTAGTCTGAGGATATTCATAGATATCAATAGGGGTTCCTACTTGTAATAATTCTCCATGATTCATAATTCCAATGCGATCA
This sequence comes from Candidatus Obscuribacterales bacterium, assembly GCA_036703685.1. Lineage (GTDB taxonomy): Bacteria > Cyanobacteriota > Cyanobacteriia > Cyanobacteriales > Microcoleaceae > Planktothrix. The sequence continues at coordinate 2,080 of DATNRE010000351.1, read as the reverse complement.
GATAGGGTTAGAGCTTCTTCTTGATCATGGGTCACATAAACAAAAGTAATCCCTAATTGTTTCTGCATTTTTTTGAGTTCTAACTGCATTTCTTTTCGCAGTTTTAAATCTAAAGCTCCCAAAGGTTCATCAAATAATAATACTTTGGGTTGTTTAACTAATGCTCTAGCTAAAGCGACTCGTTGCTGTTGTCCACCGGAGAGTTGACGGGGATAACGAGTTTGAAAATCACTTAATTTAACTAAGGATAATGCTTCTAAAACGCGACTCTTAATTTGGGGACGGGGCAAATTTTCCATTTCTAGTCCAAAGGCAACATTTTCCGCAATAGTTAAATGGGGAAATAAGGCATAATTTTGAAAGACGGTATTAACAGGACGATGAAAGGGAGGATAATTTTTCATCGGTTGTTGATGAATTAAAATTTCCCCTGAAGTGGGATATTCAAATCCAGCGATCATTCTTAATGTTGTGGTTTTTCCACAACCAGATGGCCCTAATAAGGAGAAAAACTCCCCAGTTTTGATTTGCAAATTTAATTGATTAACAGCTAAAAAATCCTTGCTATTTAATCCTTTAAATAATTTAGAAACGTTCAATAATTCAACAGCAGCATTCATGGGAGCAGGGGCAGGGATGTTTCATATTTGAACATTATAGCCTACTTTTGGGTCATAATTCTCAAACATGATAGCTATTTTCCGAATAATTAATATTTTATATAATTGCTATATTAATATTAATTATATAAAATATAATTTAAACAGAATAAATATTCTTATTCCCTATGGAGTAAGACTTACATTCCCAATTTTTATCTATTTTTCCTAAATTAGATGACTAAATTAAGAGGCTATCTGGACAAGAATACCCAGCAAACAAAAAGGCTATTAGGGATGGAATATGAACAGTTGATAGAACTAATTCAAGCCGCGGAGTTATTAGAACAAGAAAAACGACAAGAACGAGAAAAAGCTAAGATCAGGTTGATTAAAGCAGGTGGGGGTCGTCACCAGAAATTATCTGTAGAGGAACAAATCTTACTAACTCTTTACTTGAGCAAGTAAAAAAAACGAGAGTGATTGGGAGTGGATAGAAAAAATTCTGCTGGAATATGAGTTAGTAGTAGATAGCTATGAACAGCCCAGGGAAAGACCAACAGACAATAAAGAGCAGAAAAAATATTACTCAGGAAAGAAAAAAACACATACCTTTAAAAATCAAGTCATTGTTATGCCGAGCGGGAAAGAAATAGTGGATGTAGCTGTGGGTTATACCGGAGCAACAAGCGATCTGAAATTGTGGAGAGAAAGAAGGGAGGAATTGGGGAATCATCAAAAATACAGAGGGGATAAAGATTATGTAGGGGAAACAGTAATTAATACACCGCATAAGAAACCGAGAAATCAAGAGATGTCGGCTGAAAAGCAAGAAGAAAATCGGTTAAAAGACAAACAAAGGATTGTAGTCGAACATTTAATAAGACTGATAAAAATTTATCGAGTTGCTTCGGAAAGATTTCGGTTAAAGAGCCAAAATTATGAAGCAGTAATCTTGACAGTATGTGGACTAATAAGATGGCGAATAGGAGCGATTGTATTATCATCCAAGAATGGCCTAGAATACTTTTAAAAAATGATTGAATATTAGAGATAAAATTCATTAATTATTATTAATGTAACTGAAAAAGCCTATTAATCCGTTACTTTGGCAGAATCTGGCACAGGAGTGCTAGAGACTCAAAAAGTAGCAATAGAGGGCATTTAGGGATTTTCGGAGATGTCTATTGCTTTCATTACCTGTCCTGGGCTTACGGCTTCTTTTGCTCTTAATCCCACTTTTTTATTGACTTCTTCTACTAATTCCATCTCATCTATTACGCCTGCCACTATTCCTAAATGGTCTAAATTTACGATTTCTATCGCTTCTAGGGGGTTTTTCATATTTTTATTTGTTCAGCTACTCTCATTATTATTCTACATTAAAAATAGCCCAAATCATTACATGGCAATCATTTGGGCTTTTATTTATTACAATTTAATTGGCAATTCAATTGGCTTAAATATCTGCGGAATGTGGG
>DATNRE010000350.1:0-2477 GCA_036703685.1 Candidatus Obscuribacterales bacterium | reverse complement strand
AGCTTAAACGCAAGCCACAGACGCTTAGAGAATGGATTAAATTATTGTTGATTTATTCTCCTGATGTTTTCCAACATTATCGACCTAAGAAGGCTTATAACCCCTATATAGTCGAGTGGTTAACCCGAATCAACTCTTATGATTTATCGGAACCTACAAGCGCACCTAGACCAGAAATCATAGAAGACTATATCAGCCTTAATGCTCCTATCTACACTTTTGAAAAATACACTGAGGAACTAACAAATGAGTATGCAACAGAGCAAAAAATCGACAATGCAAAACTTACAAAAGCAGCTTAACGTCAGTGAGACTGAACTACTGATTGCCATTAAACAACTTGGCTTAAATCCATCAGAAGTTGAGGAAAGTTGGGAACCTGCGATCGCAAATCATATCAATGGGATTAAACCCCAAAAGCTAAACGGACACCCAACAGAACCTAAAACACCAACACCGGAAAGCTTCAGCATTGAGGACTCAGACGACTTTTGCTCAATGGATGAAATTATTGATGAGTTAGGGGATGAACAAACCGCCATCACCTTAATGTCAGAACTCGGATTAGAACCGGAAGCTGTGACTCGTTCTGACTTGGCGGCATTAAAGGAACTGGCTTTATCGAACCCGGTGGCAGAAGACATGGTGAACCATATCGGGGCCGTTGGGGGTTTATCCGGTGGCTTGATTGATGAATATATCCGACAACAACGAGACAATGCTCAAGCCCTTGCAGATGCCGGAAATATCGAGTTTGCCAAGACTTTATTACAGGGTCAAATTGAGGGAATTAATCAAGTTGTAGGCTTGCAAAATTTGTTAGCTGAAGACTTCCAAAACTTAATTCACCAACGGATTGAGGAACTGGGAAAACGGGGAAAGGAACGCCCAAACGAACTGATAAAAGACTTGGGGAAACAGGCAACTGTCCAAAGGCAATCAAGCGAGAAAACAACAACAGTACGGCACAAAAAACTGGATTTAGTCGGACTGAAATCGAAAGCCTCCAACAGCAAATAAACCAACTGAGAGAGACGGTAATCCTGCTAGAAAGCCGCCTCTCTAATAAATCCAACCATCACGAAGGATTAATTATGAAAGCGATTATATCACGATTCAAGCACTTAATAGCTCAACTGGAAGCGATTACCCCAAATCAATATGATGCTATTTATATGCAAATGTTAGGAGGTTTCTAATGTCAATCTTTGGATTTTTTAAAGGTAAAAAAGAAGAACCTGAACCTCAAGAGCTAAGTTATGAAGATTACCTGGAAACTGTCTTAGGGCTTCTGACGTATGCGACAAGAAATCGTGATGAAGATGATGATGAATACGATGATGAATATGATGATTCTGAAAAAGAGGATTAAATAATGGGAATTTTTGATGCTATTGGTAGAGTATTCGGTGGAGGAAAATCAAGCGAAAGTGATTCTCGAATCGCTATTAAAGGGGATGTTGCACCCATTCCTGAACGCATGATTACCCCAGATTATCGCCCACAAAATGGGGTCTACATCACCAGTGCAGCCGACCTTTTAAGGGAGTGGGAAGCCCGACAATGGGCATTATCTCCTGAAGATTTACAAAAATTAAAGATGATGCACAAAACCCTGGAAGGTTACGAGAAATTGTCTAAAGACTATGGAAAAGAACTCGGAGCTTTTAGCCGAACAGAAGCCAAATTAGTTGGAACTGTAACTAAAACTATTCCCAGGGTTGCAGGGGGGAATTTTGCCCAATATGCAGCTAATCAACGGCTTAATTCTGATATGGACAGGATAGCTATTGAATATCAGAAAAATATTGCATTACGTCAGGCAGAAGCTCAAAAAATCCAGCAACAGTTAAGCCAATTTCAAAACAAGATTAAGGAACGTCAGCAAGGGTTGAGAGGTAAGTAATGTCTCGATTCAGTCTCTATTTTGGAACGGGTTTATCTAGTTCTAGTTTAGGTCATTTCCTAAGTTTGATCGCTCGTTCTGTTCCTGGTTTTAGCTGGCTTTATTGGTCAGCCTTTTTAATTTTAATTGTTACCTGTTTAGTGATGTGTACTCGAATCGGTAGACAAATTTATTCAGGTCAATTTGCAACTTCACCCAGTGTACTTTTAACAATTTCAGCAATCACATTAATTACATACTTAATGGGGGTGATTTTTGGATGGGGGTTTTGACATGGCTTGATGAATTTTCAATATGGTTGGAGAACCATGAAGCTGCGGTTAGTTCCCTGGTTTGTTCCTTTGGCGGTTTCGTTGCCCTCGGCTGGAGTACGGTTAATCCTGGTATCAATCCCAGTCGGTTCTATGCCAGTGGTGTTGCTGGATTGTTTGGGGCGGGAGCGATCGCCTGCTCGATTAAAGGGTTAAAGGAAGAAGAACGCAGCCTAATCAAACGGGACACTGCCGATGAAATTTTCACGATTTATCAAGCTGCGGAAGTCCAGACCGTTCAAAATGTTTTGTTTCCACCA
>DATNRE010000349.1:0-3574 GCA_036703685.1 Candidatus Obscuribacterales bacterium | reverse complement strand
CATTTGGGAGAGATGGCAAACGTAAATGATGTAACTGATGATAGACATGATCTTTCTGGGATGGAAAGAGACTAGCACAGTGATTGATTTTTGTGATCACTGTGGCTTTATCCTTTTGATCTAGTTGAGCGAGATCTTTTTCAAAATGTTGGGTTGAGTCAATTATAATATCCATAATAATGAACCCTTTATTTTTGACTAGAGTATAATTATTATTATTACTGTTAAAATAACATATTAACACCGATCGCAAATGTGATCAAGGAGTTACAGATTTAAACGCTATAATCAAGATTGATATTGGCTGTTAGGTTTTGGATATCAGACGCCAAAATGTTCAGATAGGTAGAAATCAATTTCAGAAAACAGGAAGAAACTCAGAAGAAAAGTCTACACTAAAGAAAAGCGTTATTCTTCTGCATCAGGTTAATCTTATGTCAGAATCTCCGAAATCCATTGCCCAACACTACCATGAACGCACGAAATATGACCCTGAAACCCTAGGGTTAAAAGGTCAGACCTTGGACTGGGAAAAACAGCCCATTCCCTTTAAAGAGTATAAAATCGGCACGGTCTTTGACCTTAAACCCTACCTGCGGGATACGGACGAAACCCCCTCTAGTGATCCTAAAATCCGACTTTGGCAGCGTTTATCCCATTTGTTGCTGCATAGTTATGGTTTGACCGCCAAACTCCCCACCATGGCGGGAGTCCATTATCTGAGGGCGGCACCTTCGGCGGGGGGTTTGTATCCGGCGGAAATCTATTTAATTTCTCGGGGGACGGCGATTTTACCTGCGGGTTTATATCATTATCAAGCCCAAACCCATGGTTTAGTTCAATTTTGGGAAAATCAAGTTTGGCCGGATTTACGAGATGCTTGTTTTTGGCATCCCGCATTAGAAAATACCCATTTAGCATTGGTAACAACGGCGGTTTTTTTCCGATCTGCTTGGCGCTATCAAGATCGGGCTTATCGGCGCATTTGTTTAGATACGGGTCACTTATTAGGTAATATTGAATTAATGGCGGCGATGAATGATTATCGACCCCATTTAATTGGAGGATTTGCCGATGATATTCTGAATCAATTGTTGTATTTGGATACGGATGCTGAAGGAGCGATCGCGGTTTTAGCCTTAGCCGATTTACTGCAAATTGAAGAAAACTTACCGCTTTTAAGAACGGCTTTACCTTCTCCAACTAATATCGATTACCCCAATATTCCCGATGGAAAACTGTTAGATTATTTGCATGAATCGACAAAAATAGAAACAGATTCCTCTGGAACTCAAGGTTGGAAACTTTTAGAAACCGACGAAATATTAGAAGATAAATATAATTTCCCATTTTGCACCAAAATTTCAACGGTGACGAGTTCAATTGATTGGGGAAAAAATTTATCGGGTTTAGAAAAAACAGTTTTAAAAAGACGATCTACCCGCAATTATAATGGGGCTGAACTCATGTTAAATGAACTCTTAGCCCTTTTAGATTTTACCTATCAACCTTACCATTATATTCATCAAGGGTTAGATGGTTCTCCAGATTATTTTGATTTGAGTTTAATTGAAACTTTTGTTGCAGTTTCTGGAGTCAATGGTTTAGAGGATGGGTGTTATTATTATGCTCCTAAAGCTCAAGAATTAAGGCAAATTCGCTTTAAGAATTTTCGCAAGGAGTTGTACTATTTGTGTTTACAACAGGATTTAGGACGGGATGCGGCGGCGGTATTATTTCATACGGCGGATTTAAAAAAAGCGATCGCCAACTATGGAGATCGGGTTTACCGCTATTTACATTTAGATGCCGGTCATCTCGGACAACGCTTAAATTTAGGGGCTTTTTATCTGCGTTTAGGTGTAAGTGGAATTGGGGGATTTTTTGATGATCAGGTGAATGAAGTATTAGGTATTCCTACGGACGAAGCTGTGCTTTATATTACCACCCTAGGAAGACCCAGATCAGGAAATTGACATTCTCTAGTTCTACCCGTGGAGAGGATATCAATTAACCCCTGACGGGGAGGCAGATGGAAAACTCCGTACCCTGTCCTAATTTCGACTGGACTTCCAACCGACCCTGATGTTTCTCCATTACAATTTTACGGGCGATCGCTAAACCTAACCCGGTTCCCTTGCCCACCCCTTTAGTAGTAAACAAGTGATCAAAAATCTTAGATTTGACCGTCTCATTCATACCTTTACCATTGTCAGCAATGCGAATTTCAACCGCTTTTTTTTCGGGTAAAAATGTAGTTTGAATCGTGATTTGTTGGGGGTGATTTTCCAACTTTTCTAAGGTTGCTTGCTGTGCCATTTCATCGAATATATCGATCGCATTAGCCAGAATATTCATAAATACCTGGTTAAGCTGACCGGGGAAGCAATCAATTTCAGGGATATCACCGTAATTTCGGATTACTTGGATAGCGGGTCGATATTCATTGCCCTTGAGTCGATACTTGAGAATCAACAGCGTACTATCTAACCCTTGATTCAGATTAGCTCTAACTTTGTGTTCCTGATCAGCACGAGAAAAGATCCGCAGACTGGTGCTAATACCTTTGATCCGATCGGTCGCCCCTTTCATCGAGTCAATTAAGTTGGGTAAATCCTCCAATAGAAACTCCAAGTCAATTTCTTCAGCTAATTTAGCTACCGAACCCCTAGGCGGCTGGTGCCGCTGATAGATCTCTAAATACTTACACAGGTCTCGGATATAGTCCTTGGCATGGTTAATACTGCCGTTGAGAAAGCCGACGGGGTTATTAATTTCGTGAGCAACCCCGGCCACCAAGTTACCCAAAGTCGCCATTTTTTCACTTTGGACAATCTGAAGCTGGGATGCTTCCAACTGTTGAGCGTAGGCTTGGGCTTGCTGATAGAGGCGAGCATTCTCTAGGGAAATCGCAGCTTGGGCGCAGAGCAGATTCAGCACCTCAACCCGATCCTGGGTAAAAGCCCCGGTCGCCAGGTTATTCTCCAGATAGACCATGCCCAGCAACTTGCCTTGTTGCAAAATCGGGCTGCATAGCAAACTCTTGGGCTGTTGGTTTTGGATATAGGCATCGCTAATTAATAGTGCCTCTTGGGCGGCATTGTTAATCACCGTAGGCTGCAAACTGCGTTTGACTTTTATTACTAGACTGATCGGCACTAAACCACTCTCAACAAGGGACTGCGGCGGATGCAGAATCTGGGTTTCAATTTGGCGCGATGCCCTCAGTGCCGCCCTAGCGTGAACCGTGAGATTTGGCCCCTGACTCAACATCAAAGCGCACTGGGTGGCCCCTGAAGTTTGCATGACCGTCAACAAGAGCGTGCCAATTAACTGCTCGATCTCAATTTCACTAGAAAGGGTTTGGGATGCTTTGAGGATGGCAAACAGATCCAGGGTATCAGAAAGACTGCTAGAGGAAGCACTGGTGGCCGTAACAGTTCCGGCAAATAGGGTTTCATCAATACAAAGGGGCGTCTGGGCTTGTTTGAGGATGGGGGCCAGCAGTTGAGGATAGCGAGTTTCCAAGTCGGTGAGTTTGGCCTTTGCCCCCCAGCGAGCATAGTCATAGTAG
>DATNRE010000348.1:0-8194 GCA_036703685.1 Candidatus Obscuribacterales bacterium | reverse complement strand
CCGACTGGGGACTAACACATTCCCACCTAAGAAAAAATTCCCATCCGCTAGGACATACAATTCTTCAGTAAAAGCCGGGTTTGTCCAAGTCAGGAAAACGGAGCGAGCATCCTGTGAGATGGTGTAATGACCCCAACGACTATGGTTTAATATCTCGCAAGTGCCATTGGGTTCAAATAAATAAGGGTATTGCTTATTTTGCATCCAGATGGAGCCTGTTAGTTTTTCCTGAAGATATTCAAAAGATAATTGAGGTGGAGGATTACTAGGCATAGACACTGGGGTGTTTTGTGTTTCCAATATAGCTCAACTCAATTCGCTGTCCATGATTTTGGTGTTTACATAGGGTTTAAATTTTGAGATCAATAATAATTCAGGAATGCACGCCAATTTGGGGATATGAACCAGTAGGGGTAATTCATGAATTACCCCTACTGGGGTGATAAGTAAGTCCTGTAATTAAGGCTGTCAGTTTTCACTAACAGCCTGTTTAATATCTAAAATTAATCTTGTAGAATTGTTAGAGTTTGAAAAAGGTTTTTCCTCTGAGGTCTTCATCCCACGGAATATTAATAAATTGATAGTTTTCCCAGTCCGTCGGATAAATGGGGGGGATATGAATATGATTAGATCGGACTAAGACTAACCAACGTCCATCTAGGGTTAAATAACCCAATTCTGCAATATAATCTCGATCACTCATGGGAATAGGAATATGCCATTCTCTAGCCATCTCATCACACTCATATTCCTGCACCGACAATGGCGGCTGGGTCTCGAGATCAATTGCAGTGACGTCATAAACCCGCAGGAGAAGGTGTTTTCCCCCTTGGTGACGGATATGTTCTTTATGTTCATTGGGAATATCCCAATACGCATAGGCCCAATTTGGGTCACGGGGTAAGAGGAAAATCTGACTCTGACCATATCCATCGGGTAATGGTGGAAGTCCTTGGTCTACATCCGCAAGGGAGGGTTCAAATTTTATTTCCTTTCCTACATTAAATTTGGTAGCTGCTACGTCTGTTTGTGAACGAATCTCTTGATGAGGTACTCCTAATTCTATTACTTCGGTTTCCGGTTCTACTATCTCTGAAATCGATATTTCCGGTTCCGTTAATTCATCATCAACAGTAGCAACCGTCGGTTCTAATTCCGTACTATCCGATTCTACAATAATAGATTTATTCTGAATATCAGGTTCAGGTTCTACTATTTCTGAAATTGATGTTTCCGGTTCCGTTAATTCATCATCAACCCCAGCAACCGTCGGTTCTAATTCCGTACTATCCGATTCTACAATAATAGATTCATTCTGAATATCAGGTTCCGGTTCTACTATCTCTAAAACCGATATTTCCGGTTCCGTTAATTCATCATCAACCCCAGCAACCGTCGGTTCTAATTCCGTACTATCCGATTCTACAATAATAGAGTCATTCTGAAACTCAGGTTCAGGTTCTACTATCTCTAAAACCGATATTTTCGGTTCCGTTAATTGATCATCAACCGGAGCAACTGTCGGTTCTAATTCCGTACTATCCGATTCCACAATAATAGATTCATTCTGAATCTCAGTTTCAGATTCTACTATTTCTGAAACCGATATTTCCGGTTCCGTTAATTCATCATTAACCGTAGCAACCGTCGGTTCTAATTCCGTAATATACGATTCCACAATAATAGATTTATTCTGAAACTCAAGTTGAGATTCTGCTATCTCTAAAATCGATATTTCCGGTTCCATTAATTGATCATCAACCGGAGCAACCGTCGATTCTAATTCCGTACTATCCGATTCCACAATAATAGATTCATTCTGAAACTCAGGTTCAGATTCTACTATTTCTGAAATCGATGTTTTTGTTGTCAAAAATTCTGCAATTACAGCTTCAGCTTCATTCGGGTCAATTTCCTTGATTAATACGACTTCCGAAACTTCCTCAATTTCTCCATTTTCAACCGGATAAAATTCCGATTCAGGAGATTCTGATGAACTTAAAAATTCTTCCTCTGATTCAGTTTTAACCTGATTTTCTAACCCGATTGATTCTTGATGGGGAATAGCGATCGCAGAATCTAAATTATCTGCTTCCGATTCCATTAAACGAATAGATGATCCTGGGGGTTGTAGATTTTCTTCTAATTCAAATGTTTCTGTATGATCACCTTTTTTAATAATAGTACGAGGCAGAGAAAAAGTAGTAATAGGTGGAGAAAATGGAGTTTTTAAGGGTTCTATAAACTGCTTATTAATAGTTGGAGAAAATGGAGTTTTCAGGGGTTCTGTCAAACCGTTAAAATCAATTTGATTAGAATTTTTCTGAGGTATTGCCCCGCTAACATCGGGTTTTGTAGATAGGGGAACAGAAATAGGGTCTTCCTGTTTTTTAACTGGGGACTTGGAACGTTGAGTTTTGAATTGTAAATTGACCCATAAACCCAAAAATGGAATCACAGGAAGTAACCACCACAACCAAATGGGAATTTCTCCTTCCGTCGCCGGAACCGTTGTGGGCTGCATTTGGGAAGATTGCCCCACTAGGCTATCATTGTTGGTGTTACCTGGGGATAAACGCGGGTCAATCTGGCCCAGAGCAATAGGAGACTCAGGGCTCAAGCTAACCGCCGAATTAGACCCGGATTTCAGCTTGAAATCCCCGGGATTTTGAACACTCCAGTCCTCTGACTCCGACTTAATATCAATATTTCTCACCTGTGCGCGAGACCATAAGGATGACTCTGAAAGCGCGGAAGAAGTGACACTAGAGTTGGAGTTCCACCGAGAGGTCGCCCAGGCAACCGGACTCGTCGCTATTGATAACAATAACGTTAAGGTGACTATCGATGTATCTTTTTTGTTTAACACCATAGATGGAATCGCAAGCTGATAAGTCCTAATTTAACTGAAAATCACAGGTTAACGATCAATATTTGGGCTTAATTTATCAGAACATGGGACTATGGGGAACTGGGGCTAACTCCTGGGGAATATTATAGAGTCTGGGGGGAATACCCACACCCGTTGCCATAGCATGGAGTGTGGGCTTTCCCACTTCAACTTAAATTTTTTTATGATTGTTATTCTTCGTCACGGGGATCATCTCCATAACCCGGAGAAGATTTATATAAATTATCTAATTGATTTCGCGCATCCTGAACGGATAAAGAGCGCATTACTAACAAGGGTTCATTAATTAAATTTCCGGTGTCATCGAGTAGTTCTGGATGCAGGACTTTTCCCCTTTGTCCCGAATGATTTAACCCGCCATAGTTGCGAGGATCATGAAGTTTATGGGATTCCATCCCCACGGTTAAAAGACTCTGAATTAAATTCCGAACAGCCAGAAAAGCCAGAATTGTAAAAGCTAAGACGTAAACTAAGTGTAACATTTTTATCTCCTTAAGGCTAGGGTTTATTCGGTTAATTTACAGCCATTTTTTAATAGAAATGGTATTTTATTTTAGAGCTTGATCTGGGGGATTGATTGAAACGCTCATTTACCTGGATCTTCCTATACTCTATCAAGAAATTGAACCTTTCTAGTTAAAAAAATGATCAATTGTTTCGGGAGTTTACCCTGTGATCTTAATTTTTGACTGGATTAGCTTGTTCCATACGAAAGCGAGCCGCCACTTGCCAACATTCTGTTAATAGTTTATGCCAAGGCATTAATACGGTAATTTCTATTCCAACTTGCCCCCCGGTCGCGTGAAACAGGGTTTTAGTCGCTATCACCTTCTGTTGAGCTTGGGTAATTCGGTTCAGGAGGTCAGATTGTTGCGGCTGGGTCAAAAAGGATATCTCCTCGGTTTCTAAAAGATGGCGTGATCGCTCAAACCAGTATTCAAAATCCTCCAGTAGCGGTTCTAGGATCGATTTGAGAAGCTCTGACTCTTCGGGCAAGTTGGAACTTAGCATGGATGGTTCGATTAAGACTTCAGTTAAAACAATATTAACACTCTTTACATTTCTTAATAATTTTCTTAACAAAAGTTTTATAGCTGTTGGCGATCGCCCTGTACTCTTGTCCTTCCTACCCAAACAAAAAATAGCCCAGGAGCAGTCTCTCCTCGCTGAAGATCAACCCGAGTAAAGAGTTGAAGTGTTTTAGAGAATGACACAGATCCCGCCTGGAATCAACCCCAAACTCCTAAGAGATAGACAATTCCTAAATAATTATTAAGTTTTTCGATTTAACCTGAAAAAATGTAACAATGAATACAGAAATAAGAAGATCGTTTAAAATTTGTCTTTAAGACAGCGCCTTTAAAACACAGAGTCAGGAGAAACAGATATGAAACTCACCTATCGTGGTCATCAGTACGAAACCTCTTTTTCGCCAATGGATATAGTGGAGAGCGAATTAACAGGCAAATATCGGGGTCAAAGCGTCCAGTTTCACTATCCTCGCCATGTTCCCTTACCTAAAACCGCCCACCCCCTAAAGTATCGAGGTGTATCCCACAGTAGTACAGAGTCCCCACATTCCCTCAACGAAGTGGGTTCCAAGAAAAGCCAGGGAGGGGCGGTACTGCATTTAGCTACATTTGAGAAACCCCTCGACGATCACCTGGCAAAAGTTCACGCGGATCATTTGTGCCGTTTACTCAATCGCAGACGTGCAGCCGCGATCGCCCGGGGCGACCTCCATCTGCTACGCCTTTTAGATTTAGAAGCAGAACAGATCGCTTCCTAAAATAATCCTTGATCCGTTTGGGTTTGGGTGATCCTATCAGCTATCTGAACATCAAAAAACTTAGGAATATTGCTCCCTTAGTCTAAAATTGTTTCTGGACTTGTAGACAAGAAAAGAAGCCTTATGTCCGTTCTTCGTAATTTGATGGCTGTGGGAGTGAGTGGAGCAATTACTTTAATCAATGTGGGGCCAGGAACAGCCGTTCCTGCCCCCGTTGAATCTCAGGATAATTGGCCCGACTCGAATACAACTCAACCTGGGGGGTTTAAACAAAATCCTACAAAATCTCAGTATCCGGCTCCGGCTCCGGCTCCGGTAGAAGCGAGTCTGGAATCATTGTCCATGGATTCCACACCAGCCCCAAAGGAAGACTCCGGCGCCGTAGTCATAGATGCGACTGCTCAAAAACAACAACAGAGTTCTAACTTCACACCAGAAACAGCCCCTATAAACAAAGAGGAAAGCGTTTCTCATCAAACGTCTTTACCCTCAGAAATCCTAAATTCTACTTTTAAGCAAAATCCTACAAAATCTCAATTAGGAGTTTCTACTCCTGGCCATCGGATCATCGATCATCTATTGATGACATCGGAGTCCGTTACCCGGTCTTCCGCGCCAGTTTTTAAACAAAATCCTACAAAAACTACTCAACAGTCTGTAACCACTGCGACGGAATCTACCGTGGTTGACCCCCAATCAACCGCCACGAGTACCCCGGTTGCTTCTAGCCCAACCATTGCAGACCCTACCCCAAAACCGACCAATGGATTAAACCCCGTCTTTAACTTGCCCCATCCCCTGGACAATAATTCCCTATCCTCACAAAACGATATTCTGCAAGAGATTCAAGTTGCATTACCGAATCCCCCTGCCCAAGCTGCCCCCCTGACCGATGCGGGGAATCGAGTCCGGCTATCTCAACCTTCCCAACTGGCTCAAGTCAGTACACCCGCCTTGACGGTTCCTGACCTGACCCCTCCTACCACGCCCTTTCCTCCTCCGACTCCCAATGGCACCCTAGAAACTAATCCGCCCCCAATTCTGCTGCCGAGTAGTGATCCCCTGTATCGACCCACCTTACCCGAACAGGTGAATATTGAGGAAACCGTGCCCGTTACCCTGCAACAGGCGATTGATTTAGCAATTAGGAATAATCAAAGTGTGGGTATTGCCCAACTACAAGTTGAACAAAGCTTGGCAACCTTGAGGGAATCTCAAGCGGCCTTATATCCGAGTTTAAGTTTTAGTTCCGGTTTTTCTCGCACCGTTTCTGCCACAGAAAGCTTGCAAGTTCGGGCTCAAAATCGACGGCTGCGGGTGGCTCGGTTTAATAATCCCGAGGAGGCTGATCAGATTGAATTTCAGGACTACTATGGAATATATACCTTTGATAATTCCTTTCAATTGCGGTACGACTTAGGAATTGATGGATTGAGAGGAGCCAGAATTAAAGCCTCAGAAGAACAGTTACGCATCCTAGAATTAAGGTTAGAAACAACCTTAGAAGAAGTCCGATTTAATGTGGCCCGTGCCTATTACAACTTGCAAGAAGCCGATGCGGCGGTGGAAATTCAAGCGGCTGCTGTGCGAAACTCTCAAAAGAGTTTAGACGATGCCGAAGCCTTGGAGCGGGCCGGAGTGGGAACTCGTTTTGAAGTATTGCAAGCTCGTGTTACCCTGGCAAATAACCAACAGGATCTGACTAATTCCCGACGCAATCAGTTACAAAGTCGGCGGGAACTGGTGGCAATTTTGAATATTGATGAAAATACCAATTTATTAGCTGCTGACCCAATTGCTTTGGCGGGAGCTTGGGATTTAACCTTGGAAGAAACCATTGTTCAGGCCTATCAAAATCGGGCGGAGTTGGAGGAACAGTTAGCCGAACGCGATCGCGCTCAACAATTACGCCGGGCTGCCCTAGCCGCCACTCGCCCTAATCTTACGGTGGGAGCTACTTATAACGTCCTGGGAAGAATCGATGGTAACCCTGATTACGGGGCTATTCGGGGTTGGGCCGATGGTTATAATGCTCAAGTCCAGTTATCTTGGAATTTCTTTGATGGCGGTGCGGCGAAAGCTCAAGCCCGACAACGGGAGTTAGATATTGGCATTGCGGATGAGCGCTTTAATCAGTTACTCAATCAAATTCGTTTGGATGCGGAGCGGGCTTACTATGATCTCCAAGCTAACTTTGATAATATTCAAACCTCTAGTTTAGGGGTTGAGGAAGCAACGGAAGCCTTACGTTTAGCGCGTTTACGGTTTCAAGCGGGGGTAGGGACTCAGTTAGAAGTGATTAACCAGGAAACGGACTTAACTCGCGCCCAAAACCGACTCCTAAACGCCATCATCAGTTATAACCGCGCTCTATCGGCTTTACAACGGGCTGTCAGTAATCTTCCGAGTAATATTCTGTCGGATTCTCCTTTGTAACGTTGAAATGTTAACTTTTTGTATTGACACTCTCAGGTCTGAAGACACTGAGATTCTAACTTCAACCTAGATACTTGCTCCGCCAGGGTTTCCCCAAGTAGAGTAGAGGTTTCTAGTCCATTAGCGTTACTTGGGGATTGCCCATCCCTAGCTTGTTTACCAAGATTTAGAATATTAATTGCAGCATTTGTATCTCTATGTAACTCGCATCCACAATTACAAATATGGGTGCGGGTTGATAGAGATTTTTTGGCTATTACCCCACAATTACTACATTTTTGTGAAGTGTAATGGGGTGGAACTGGAATTGCTAATTTATCAAATTTAGCCGCAAAATATTCTATCCATTTTCTGAACAAATACCAACTGGCATCACTAATTGATTTAGCTAAACAATGGTTTTTAACTAAATTTCTAACACTTAAATCTTCATAGACGACTACATCTTGTTTCGACCCACCTTATATTAATATAGATTGGGAAATATTCACGGGGAATTTATTCTCCTGAGTTGCTTTTCATCTGGTGGTCTGAAGACACTGAGTTTTCAAGCTCCCAGGCTTGTCTTATAATTTGAAAGAGACGCTATGTTAATGCAGCTAGGACATCAAAATGGGTAATATCAGATTCGTCAGTGAAAACAAGGAAATTATTGCTGCGGATGGGGCAAATCTCAGAATTAAGGCCCTAGAAAACCAGATTGACTTATATACCTTCACAGGCAAAATGATGAACTGTGGGGGGTATGGTCAATGTGGAACTTGTATTGTGGAAATTGTTGAAGGGATCGAGAATCTCCCGCCCCGCACGGAGGCAGAAGCACGGATTTTGAAGAAAAAACCAGATACCTATAGGTTAGCCTGCCAAACTATTGTTAATGGCCCGATCAGTGTTCAAACTAAACCCCAAAAGCGCAAGTAATGGGTAATGGGTAATGGGTAATAGGTAATAGGTAATAGGTAATAGGTAATAGGTAATAGGTATAGCAGTCGCCACACCTATTAGGACAAAGAGTGATGCTAAAAGCTAGACGGTGAAGTCTTTTCCTCCCTGTTCCC
>DATNRE010000347.1:0-2608 GCA_036703685.1 Candidatus Obscuribacterales bacterium | reverse complement strand
TTTGTTGATTAGACCCGTCTAAATTCATCACTTGAACGGATGCACGGGGAGGGTTTTCTTCACTTACATTTGTTTTTGAACCGATGGAAACATAGAGTTTTTGATTATCAGGAGAAACGATAACATTCCGCGTCCAATGTTGGTTATATCCCCCTCCGGGTAACTCCACTATTTTTTCTCCTGTTCCTGTCAGTTGCTGTTGATTATTATAGGAATAACGTCTCACTTCGTCCGTATTTCCTAGGAAAAAATAACCCGGGGAAAATGCCATGCCAAAGGGAATATTTAAGCCATTATTGCTATCTGCAAAAGTTTTAATTTCATCGGCTACGCCATCTTGGTTGGTATCTCTTAATAACCGAATGCGGTTTTGTCGGGTTTCTGTCACTAATACTTCACCCTGGGGAGTTAGTGCTAACCACCGAGGATTATCTAAATTTTCCGCAAAGATATTAACTTTAAATCCGGGGGGAACATTTAAAACGGGGTTATTAGGAATGGGAATAACTTCTGGGGGTTTAGACGCACTATCACTATGGAAAGGTTGAGGTAAGTCCTCTAAATTAATCCGAATGGGTTGGGGGGATAAAGGTTTTGTTGTAATGGTTTTGGGCGGCTCAGTCGCCACGGAAATTGGGGTAGCTGGACGCTCAGAAATATCGCTATTTTGTTGACAAGCGATTAGTAATCCCAAAAATAATAACCGAAAATAATGCAATTTAAACATATATATAAATCCTATTTCAATAAATGGGTAGAAGACTTTGAGGAAATTATTTTAGCCGGAATTCCCACAACAGTTTGACCCGATGGCACATCCGAAAGCACAACCGCATTGGCTCCAATACAAACATCATCCCCAATGGTTAAATTCCCTAAAATCTTGGCTCCTGCACCAATATTAACCCGTTTTCCTAACTTGGGCGCATCAAAAGGTTTATCTAAATACCGGTTTCCCAAGGTCACTCCTTGGCGAATAATACAGTCATCGCCAATTACACTATTTCCATGAATAACAATTCCATGTTGATGTTCAAAAATTACGCGCCGACCTAATTCAACGGTGTAGGGCAATTCTATTCCGTAGGTATTCCGAACTTTGCGATATAAAGCTCGATAAAGAATACTCAAAGGGGCACGAAAAATCACAGGTTTAATTGCCATTCTCCACCGACCAAAACGTTGAATTGCAACGGCTCTAAACCCGGGTTTTGTCCAATCTCGTTCGTGAGCAATCCAGTCTTCTTTAATTTGTTTCCAAAGTCCTAACGGTTGAATATTGATAGTTTTTGCTGTATCAATATCCGTATTCATTAGGTTAAATAAAACACTATAGCGAATAAAATCTTGTAATAATTGAGGAGGGTCAGAATCCGGTTTATTTTGCAGTTGGCGACGAACTCGCCAGGTGATAAAACTCAGTATCCAAATAATATCCGTTACGCTTGCATAGAATTGACCATAATTTTTTCTAAAATAGTATCGGCGGGAGTCAAACCAATATTTGGGGAGGCGTTTAGGAGGAGATTTTGTATCAGTAACACCAGAACTTTGTCCTACTAGATGAACTACTCGACTTTCGGGAACATACCAACAATTCCAACCTGCTTTTTTTGCCTGTAAACAAAAGTCCATTTCTTCATAATACATAAAATAATTTTCATCAATAAAACCAATAGTTTCAAATACAGTATGACGGACAATCATACTTGCCCCGGCAACCCAATCTGTTTGACAAGAAATATCGGAAATTGGAGGAGCAACCACCCATTTTTCTAATAGTTTAGAAACGAATCCCAAGCGTAGTCCCCCATCTAATTCGCCTAACAAACTATGGAAACGAAAAGCAGAACGTTGGGGTGTACCATCCGGGTCTTCTAAACGACTTCCGGCGATACCAACTTGGGGATTTTCCTCCATAAATTGTACCAGTTTTGTTAAAGCTCCTGAACGCACAATCGTATCAGGATTTAGGAGTAGAAAATAGGGAGGAGAATTCTGGGATTCTAAGACCGGACGAATAACGGCGTTATTACCAAATCCATAGCCACCATTCCGGTCTAAGGGGATTAAAGAAACCCAATCTCCCCATTTTTCTTGATCAATAATTGCTTGAATTTTAGGAATAGAATCATCCCCAGAAGCATTATCGGAAACAATAACTTTTGTCCCTGGTAAAGCCTTAACTTCATTAACTAAGGAGTATAAACAATCAATAGTTAAGGCTGCTGTTCGATAATTAACAATGACAACTAATAGGGGATAGGAATGATTTATGACGGGGGAATCAACCATGATTAGATAGTCCTGATTTTTATTTGCTCTGGTTTTTATTAGCAATTAACTGTGCATAAATATCAACTATTTTTTTTGCTTTTGTTGTCCAAATAAAATCTTTAGCCCGTTCAATAGATTGGGCTGACATAGACTGCCACAGGGGTTTGTTTTCAACTAAAGTCTGAATTTTTTGGGTGAGTTCCTCTCGAATAAAGTCTCGTGAAATTGGTTCGATTTTAAATCCTGTTGTCTCTGTTACATACTCTCCAATTCCTCCATTGTTAACCACAATACAGGGTAAGCCACAGGCCATTGCTTCTAAAACAACAGC
>DATNRE010000346.1:0-2276 GCA_036703685.1 Candidatus Obscuribacterales bacterium | reverse complement strand
GCTTGGCGGGAAAAAGTATTACCAATTAATTCTCTACTATTATGCCAATGAGTAATAGAACTATTATAATCTGATAATCTATCACACAAAATACCTAAATAAGTAACAATTGCCTTAGCTAATTCCTCCTCATATCCCTGCTGTAATATTTCCTGGTGTGCTAACTTTACCCATTTAACAAATGTCATTAACGATAATAATTGACGCGGAGTAAATAAATCTAACCATTTTAATAACCCATAGGGTTGAACTCTGAAACCCAAAACCCCGTATTCCGGTAAAGGTTCATTGGGAACTGTTAAACCCGTTTCTTCACAAAGTTTTTCTAATCTGATTTTAATTTTATAATCATCAGGAAGATAATGTAAATAATCCGTAGCCGATAGATAAGTTTTGCCTTGTTCTCCGGGTGTTGTGCAAACAATAGCCATCAATTGTTGATTTATTTTGCCTATATTTCCTTCTTGCTTTACATACTTTACATCAACCGTTGTTCCACAATGACGACAAATAGAATTACCTCTTGTACTCCCAGAAGATGGGTCAAAACCTAACCCGTTTTCTGTAGTAGATTCAACAACTTTAAACTCTACTTTCTTCGTTTCATAATTAGGAATAACCTGTAATGCTACATACTTTTTACTTTTTTTACATAACCAAGTTTGTCGTACCAAAGGAACCGTCGCCCCACAACTAGGGTTAGGACATTTAACTGTTCTTGTCCATAAATAAGCAACCGGAGTTAAAGCTTGTCCTGTAGAGACGTGCCATGGCGCGTCTGTACATTGTTTGGGTTGAGATTGAGTAAATAAATCTAACTGTTCACCCTCTGAAATTAATATTTCTCCCACGCGAATTGCTGGGTATAAATCCCCGATTTCATCCCTAACATTTTTAATCACCCAATTACCCCATTGTTCCACCTCATCCGCCAATTTCTTCCCATATTTTTGCGGATAAACTAACGTACACAATTCAATAATATGAGCAACGGGGTTTAAATCAACCGCGTAGGTTTCACACCCTAACCGTAACGCTTCTAACGGAATTGCCCCACCCCCGGCAAACATATCTAAAACCTTGGGTGGCGGGACTTCATCTAAGGGGGTATTTTCCGGTAAATTTAATCTAATTCTTTGCGCTTCTAAAATTTGTTTTCTAGCTTTTTCTAAGGTCGGAGTTCCCGTTTCCCATTTACATAAATCAATCATAAATTGTTTCAAAGCCGTGCGTTTCTGATGGGTTTCGGGCGCCGCCACTAAGGACGCAAAAACCGCAGCCCTCGCCGCTACTAAGGGCCGTCTCGCCCACCATAAATGCAGGGTGGAAATATGACCCTTTCTAATGGATTTTTCTCTCGCAGCTTCAACAGATATTTCTCGAATGGGGATAAAATCTTCAATTAAACGGCGTTCTGGGTTCATGGGAATTAGGAATAAAAAAGTTAGGTAGGACTGACACATGGGGGCCGAGAAACCGGGTTTTTTAGAAAATATGTGGGTCACAACGCAGTATTTTCGGAAAAAACCCGGTTTCTTTGGGTTGTTAGGAAATCTAGGAAAAACTTTTATCCTGGGGCTAAAATAATGGGTGGTGTTTTAATTTTAGGTTGATTTAAAGTTAAATCATATTGGATTTGTAAATTCATCCAAAACTCAGGAGAGGTTTGAAATGCTTGAGCAAATAACCAAGCCGTTTCCGGTGTTATCCCTCGTTTTCCTTTAACAATTTCATTAATTCGTTGTACCGGAACCCCCAAATGTTCTGCTAAAGCCACTTGAGTTAAACTTAAAGGAATTAAAAATTCCTCCGATAAAATTTCCCCAGGATGAGTTGGAATTCTATTTCGAGGTAACATAGATAATTTAATCATGGTAATCAACAATTTTTACCGCCAAAACATTGCCATTTTGCCATTGAAAAATAATCCGCCATTGGTCATTAATTCGGATACTATAAAAGCCTTTTAAATCGCCTTTTAAAGTTTCTAAACGATTTCCCGGTGGGGAACGTAAATCATCCAATTGATAAGCCGCATTCAACATATCTAGTTTTCGCACCGCTACTTTAATTAAATCTGCCGGAAATTTCCGAGTTTCTCGATTAGAAATCCCTTGAAATAAATCCTCAGTCCGTTTATCGCCAAAGCTTTGAATCAAAGGTGAATGAACAATAGGTTTTCGTTATTAGTTTAACGGATTCTCACCAAACCCGGTAAAGCATTTTTCACTCTATCAGCGCATTTCGTTGTAATGCTTCTCCCTCCACTAAATAAC
>DATNRE010000345.1:0-2949 GCA_036703685.1 Candidatus Obscuribacterales bacterium | reverse complement strand
GAGGTAGGGGAGTTAGGTAATGGGTAATGGGTAATGGGTAATGGAGAATCAAGTTAAACCCTTTTTATCTAAAATCCCTTGAATCCGATGGGAAAACTGGGGTATAATCAGAGCACAGGTTTTCATTGAACTTACACAGATATTAACTATGACACTTCGACTCGGGGATACTGTCCCTAACTTTACTCAAGCGTCTTCTGAAGGCGACATCAGTTTTTATGATTGGGCTGGGGATAGCTGGGTGGTGTTATTTTCTCACCCGGCGGACTATACCCCCGTTTGTACAACGGAATTGGGCACGGTTGCTAAGTTAAAACCCGAATTTGACAAACGCAACGTTAAAGTGATTGCTCTGAGTGTGGATGATGCCGAATCCCATAAGGGTTGGATTCAAGATATTAATGAAACTCAAAACACGATTGTTAATTATCCTGTTTTAGCAGATGGCGATCGCAAAGTGTCCGAATTGTACGACATGATTCATCCCAACGCTAATGCAACCCTGACGGTGCGGAGTGTCTTCATCATTGACCCTAATAAAAAACTGCGTCTGAGCTTCACCTATCCTCCGAGTACCGGACGCAACTTTGATGAAATTCTGCGGGTAATTGATTCTTTGCAACTGACTGACCACTATAGCGTGGCTACCCCGGCCGACTGGAAAGATGGGGAAGATTGTGTAATTGTCCCTTCCCTGAAAGACCCGGAAGTCTTGAAAGAGAAGTTTCCCAAAGGGTATCAAGAAGTTAAACCCTATTTACGTTTAACTCCCCAACCCAATAAATAAAACCATCTTCAACAAAAAACTCGGTTTCACCCAGCCGGGTTTTTTGCATTAGTCCTGTTAATCCCTAAAATAAAAGAAACCCCTTACTAAATTTTAACTAGGACGTTGCTCATGGACATTAAAAAAGGTTTTGTTGGCACAATTGGGAATACTCCATTAATTCGATTAAATAGTTTTAGCGATGAAACCGGCTGTGAAATTTTAGGGAAAGCAGAATTTTTAAATCCGGGGGGGTCTGTGAAAGATCGGGCAGCTTTATATATTATTAAAGATGCGGAAGAAAAAGGATTACTTAAACCCGGTGGAACGGTTGTTGAGGGAACCGCAGGCAATACGGGGATTGGATTAGCTCATATTTGTAATGCTAAGGGTTACAAATGTTTAATTATTATTCCCGATACTCAATCCCCGGAAAAAATGGAGGCTTTGAGAACTTTAGGGGCAGAAGTTCGTCCGGTTCCGGCTGTTCCCTATAAAGACCCAAATAATTATGTTAAATTATCGGGACGTTTGGCTTCAGAAATGGAAAATGCCGTGTGGGCAAATCAATTTGATAATTTAGCCAATCGAATTTCCCATTATGAAACCACCGGGCCAGAAATTTGGCAACAAACCGATGGTAAAGTTGATGCTTGGGTGGCGGCTACGGGAACCGGAGGAACGTTTGCGGGGGTTTCGCTATTTTTAAAAGAGAAAAATCCTCAGATTAAAACCGTTGTGGCTGACCCAATGGGCAGCGGTTTATATAGTTATGTGAAAACCGGAGAAATTAGCATTCAAGGTAATTCGATTACAGAAGGTATTGGGAATAGTCGAATCACGGCAAATATGCAAGATGTTCCGATTGATGATGCGATTTTAGTGGATGATTTAGAAGCGGTGCGAGTGGTTTATCAACTATTAAGAAAAGACGGATTATTTATGGGGGGTTCCGTTGGGATTAATGTGGCGGCGGCGGTGGCTTTAGCGAAAGAAATGGGGCCAGGTCATACCATTGTGACGGTTTTATGTGATGGGGGCGCTCGCTATCAATCTAAATTGTTTAATCAACAATGGTTACAGGAACGAAATCTCTGGCCGAATCATTTAAAATAAATTTAGGATTTATGGCCGTATTTTAGGGGTAATTCATGAATTGCCCCTACATCTGAATTTATGAATTGAAATTGCTATTCTAAACCTGCATAGGTAGCGGTTGGTTCCTCCGTTAATTCGGCGGCGCTGCTGGGACGTTCTGGTAGGAAAACAATCGGCTTTTGACTCGGATCAACTAGGTTCCCTTGTTCCTGCATAATTCTTTGAGTTTGCTGGGGATCAAAATAGCGAGTAAATTCTTCCCGTTCTTTCATCACCCGTTCTTCCGTCATTTTGACCTCAGCCCGAATATCTTGAAGTTTTTCCGAGGCGGAACGATGTTGGGGTAACATCTGAATTAATGCCGAGAGGGCAAAGGTAGATAAAATCAGATTGATGCCTAATTTAACCGTCGTTTCCACCGTGAGCAGACCCGGGTTGCGAAGGGGTCGGCGCCTTGCGGTTCGACGCACGCGGGGACGGCGAACAGGGTCAACGGGCGTGATGATTTGGGGAACAGGTCGAATTGCAGACATGACTTATAACGCCGGGAACACTAACAGTAGGAGCGGGTTCTAGCTTTCCCCAAAACGGGTTAAGAAGCGACATCTAATCAGGATTCTATAAAAAAACTGTCCCGACAGCCTTACCCAGTTAACACACAATACTTTATCCCATTTAGGGGTAATTGTTTGCTATTTTGGTTTTTTTGTCGAGACAGATTGATAAATTGACCCGTTACCAGTGAATTTTCACTAATAAGTTGGAAATTTTCTATTTATACAGTTCGGTCGCCAAACGGAAGGCTAAAATTCCAGGGATCAAGGCAACAACCAAGGCAATATAAACCTGAGTATCTGTTAATGCCATTGTTGAATAGCTCCTTCATAAATTGAGAGAATCGTTAACTAATGTCAACTAATTTGGGCATTTTGGGAAGGGTATCGTAACAAAAAGTTGAAAAGTGAAGGGTTTTGACAGTCAAATAACTGTCAATAACCAAGGACACCCTACCTCCCCTACCTCCCCTACCTCCCCTGCTCCCCTGCTCCCCCTGCTCCCCCTGCCTCCCCCTGCTCCCCTAATCC
>DATNRE010000344.1:0-12508 GCA_036703685.1 Candidatus Obscuribacterales bacterium | reverse complement strand
AGTGGCTATCTGTTCATCCCCAAGTTAAGAATAGAGCGATTAGTTTAGGAAAAATAGAGAAAAATCACAAACGTAAGTCTTACTCCGTAGGGAATAGGAATATTTATGCTATTTAGATAACTATTTCATATAATTAATATTGTATAGCCCTTATAGGAAATATTAATTCTTCCGAAAATATCTATCATGTTTGAGAATTATGGCTAAAAAGTAAGCTATAATTTTCAAACATGAAACAGCCCTGCCCCTGCTCCCCCTGCTCCCCCTGCCTCCCTGTTCCCTGTTCCCTGTTCCCTGTTCCCTGTTCCCTGTTCCCTGTTCCCTGTTCCCTGCTATAAATTAGATAAATCTTCGGCTTTAAACACCACTTCTTGTAATTCCCCAGGTTCCCCGAGACTTTTGGCTTCTCCGTTATTAACGGTGACTAGAACCCCTCCAGCATTTCCAGTAAAGACAACCACGTTATCTTGTGCTTTCCAACTGCGTTTTGTTCCTGCTGCTAACATCCCTTCAAATTCGGTTTTACCATCGACTTCAATCACAACCCAGGACGTCTCTTTCACCACAATGCCCACTTCTACGGTCTTATCCGTCCCTGACTGGGCGGGGGGCTTGGTTTGAGATGGTTTCTCAACGGTTTGCTTGGCGGCGGGAGTCTTTGCAGCTGGGGTAGAAGCGACTAATTGACTAGCGGGCTGGGTTTTTGCCTGAACCACCGCCGGACGCACTTGAGGATTAACTTCCGGTGGGTTGGTTGTAGCCACGGGTTCGCCAACGGATACACCTGCCACATTAGCGGTTTTATTCAGATAAGAAACCCCACTAATGGCACAAATAATTAATAGGATATAGGTTAAGTAAAGATGGGTAGGTCTTAATTGGGGAAGGGCTAAGAAATTTAGTTTTGATTTCATCCCCACTTGTTGAGGTTCGGGGAGGAAAAAGTTACCTAGTTCTATGCCATTTAAACCTAAAGCATCGGCATAGGTACGGATTAACCCCTGAGTATAAACGGGTTCTGGGAGTTGTTCTATCCTAGCTTCTTCGAGGGCTTGTAATAAATGGGAACGGATTCTAGTATAAGCGGCCACCATATCCAAAGAGAGGGAATGACCTAGACGGGTTTCTCTGAGTTGTTCTCCGATTTCTGTTAATCGCTGAATCAGTTCAGGATCATAGGAATTCAGGGTGGGGCTAGGATTTTTAGCCATTTTAAACGGTAAGACAAATAAATCAGTTTTCATAATCAATTACTCCTTGATATCTACAGGGTGAACGGGCACACTAACCAATGGGGATGAAATGGGATTTCGCAAAAACTCAATTTCCCAGGCACTCAGGGAACGATAGTGACCTTCTGGCAATGGGGATTGTCCAGGGGTTTGAAGTTGAATTGAGCCAATGGCCGTTCGGTGTAATCTGAGGACGGGATAACCCAACTGTTCGGCAACTCGGCGAATTTGCCGATTTCTCCCCTCATATAAAATCACTTCCAACAAAGTTTGGTCGCTGGAATTTTTTTGAATACACCTAACTTGAGCAGGTAGTGTTTTTCTTCCTGCCAATAGGACACCCTGACGCCAAGCCTGTAATATTGAATTCGGTGGATTTCCAGCAACCCAGACTTGATAAGTTTTAGGAATGAAATGACGAGGATGAGTTAAACGAAAGGTTAATTCTCCATCGTTGGTCAGCAATAACGCTCCTGTAGAATCCACATCCAATCGTCCCACCGGATGAATCCCTTGGCCCACTCGCATTTTACGCGGAAGTAGATCCAAAACCGCTGCTCGTCCGTTGGGGTCTAAACAAGTTGATACCACTCCTATCGGTTTATTGAGTAATAAATAGATCGGATCAGGTCGGTGGTCAGGTTTAATCGGTTTCCCATCGACCTCAATTTGATCGCAAGTCGGATCGGCTTTTTGTCCCAATTCGGCTAAATTGCCATTAACCCGCACCCGTCCCGCTTGAATCATTTCTTCCGCGTGACGGCGGGAGGCAATGCCCCATTGAGCCATAATTTTTTGTAGCCTTTCATCCATGCTGGTCGTTAAAGGTTATTGACTACGGGTGGATCGGTTGAAACTTTAGCAGGGTTTTGCCATAAGTCTCAAGACTATGTACAAATATTACAACAATCCGCAATTAATCCTACTATCAATCTGAGTTCGCTGTGAAGTAATGTGGGAATGGGTGATTTTGGAGAGGTTATGGCATTGATTCATAGTGGGGGTAAACCCCTAATTGGAAGTCTATTATCAACGGCAATTGGGCTTTGGTTGCGATCGCAAGTTGATAAAATTGATCACCTCCATCTGAATATCGAAGGTAGTAATCGTTCTCTGCTATCCGGGGATATTCCAGGGGTGTCGGTGGCGGCGGAGAATGCCATCTATCAAGGGTTACATTTAACTCAAGTTCAATTACAAGGGTCAAATATTCGGTTTAATCTGGGTCAAGTCTTAAAAGGTCAAGCTCTGCACCTATTAGAACCTTTTTTTGTCACCGGAAACCTACACTTGAATCAATTCGATCTGAATCAATCTTTACAAGCTCCGATGTTAGTCCAGGCATTAAACGAGTTTGTTTTGTCCCTGTTAATTTCCTTAACCCAATCTTCCCCCGGATCTTTCCATCATCCCCGACAACAGGAAAACGATTCTTGGGTTAAATCGGTTCAACGGATTCAAGATGCCCAAATTCTGGTGGAAACCGATCACCTAATTTTAAATGCCCAACTGCTTTTCGACTCAGGTGAACTATTATCTTTTCAATTAAGAACCGGATTAGAAATTGCTAATTTCCGTGAACTCATATTAGTTCAGCCCCAGGTTCAAATTTATGACATTAACACAGAACTGCACCTAGATCATTATATCATTGATTTGGGTTCCGATATCAAAATCCAAGACCTAGTTTTATCCCCTGGATTACTTGAAATTCAAGCAATGCTCAAAGTCAATCCTTAATTCATAATTCCTAATTCGGGTTCTTCAGTATCTAGTATGCTAAAATTATAGTTAATAAAAGTAATAAAGACAACAAATATATCGATCAGATATTAGAACTCACTCAATATTTTAGCAATAGGCATTCTCCATCCGGTTCCAAAAGCGCGATCGCTAATTTTTAATCCGGGGGCGGCTTGACAGCGTTTAAATTCCGCAATCATTACTAATTTAATCACTTTCTGAACCACTGATTTTTGATGTCCTGCTGCCACAATTTCAGCTAAGGATTGATGTTTTTCAATTAAACGATATAAAATATCATCTAAAATTTC
The DNA here is from genome assembly GCA_036703685.1 of Candidatus Obscuribacterales bacterium. Taxonomy (GTDB): domain Bacteria; phylum Cyanobacteriota; class Cyanobacteriia; order Cyanobacteriales; family Microcoleaceae; genus Planktothrix. The sequence continues at coordinate 9,222 of DATNRE010000344.1, read as the reverse complement.
ATAGGGGGGTAAAGAATCCTGATCTACCTGTCCAGGTTTGAGTTCTGCACTCGGGGGTTTTGTTAAAATATGCTCAGGAATAATGTTTTTCCCCTGATATTGATTAAACCAAGAACACAAGGAATAAACCCGGGTTTTCGGCACATCAGCAATCACCGCTAATCCCCCATTCATATCACCATATAAGGTACAATATCCCACTGCCATTTCTGATTTATTTCCTGTAGTTAATAGCAAATGTCCGAATTTATTAGAAACCGCCATTAATAATGTGCCTCGGATGCGCGATTGCAGGTTTTCTTCTGCTAATCCAAAGGAGGTTCCGGCAAACATGGATTCTAGGGTTTGATCAAAGGTTTGCATTAAATCCCCAATGGGTAAAGTTTGGGTTTGGATTCCTAAATTATTCGCTAATTCTAGGGCATCTTGAATCGAATGCTCGGAACTATAGGGAGAGGGCATTAACACCCCTAAAACCTTTTCTTTACCTAATGCTTGGGTGGCGATCGCCGCTACTAAAGCTGAATCTATTCCTCCACTTAACCCTAAGATAACTTGAGAAAATCCACACTTGTGTACATAATCTTTTACCCCCAAAACTAAAGCTAACCAAATTTCTTGATCCTCACTTTCAATTAAGTTTATTTCCTGGTTTTGGTCAGAAATAGCAATTAAATCCTGTGTATTTGGATCAAATTCTATAATCTCAAAATCCGTATCAAAAGGTTTTAAACTTAATATTTTATCGCCATTTTTATTAAATGCAAAACTACAGCCATCAAAAATTAAATCATCATTTCCCCCCACTTGATTCCCATACAAAATGGGAATATTATACCGTTTTGCACTATGACTAATTAAAGATTGTCTGAACTTCTGTTTTCCCACTTGATAGGGAGAAGCCGATAAATTAACCCCTAAATTGATATCTTTTTCAGCTAATTCTGCCAAAGGATTACAAGCATAATTCCGCTTACCCCAGAATGATTCATCATTCCATAAATCCTCACAAATTGTTACCCCAATTTTAATTCTCTCTCCAGAATTTTCTAAAACAAAAAAACCACTTTCTAACCCCGGTTCAAAATATCGATCTTCATCAAAAACATCATAGGTTGGTAATAATCGCTTTTGAAAATATTGTTTAATTTCACCCTGTTCTAATAACGCTGCACTATTATAAATCGGGTTTCCCCCATTTTTTTGATAGTCTAAATTGGGTTCAACTGTTCCTACTAATACCGCAATTGTTGGCGGTAAATCTCTTGCTAATTGCTCTAACTTTTCCGTTGCGGCTTGAATAAAACTAGGACGAATCAATAAATCTCTAGGAGGATATCCGGTTAAAGATAATTCTGTTGTTAATAACAGACTACATCCGGCTGCAAAGGCTTTTTCTGCTGCTTCTAATATCCGTTGGGCGTTTCCGGTTAAATCTCCAACGGTGGGGTTAAGTTGAGCGATCGCAATTTTCATCGTCAAATTTGAGTAGGATATTAATTAAAATGACTTTATGATTGCCAACCCACCCTTAAAAATCAGCGCGCAAGTAGAAACTACTTCCATAATTGATGGTAACTATTATATTTCAAACCTGTAAATTTTATAAATATTCTTCTTGGATAGAAGTCGGTAACTTTTGCAAATCGGGGATTTCTACCAGTTCTTTCTCCTGTTCCTTCACACTAATGGGTACTCTCAAAGGTTGACGCTGTTCTAGCCAACAACTGGCTAAAGGTAAGGTTTGATCCAAATCTTCCAAAGGTCGAGGAATCACCATTACAGCGTTTAACTCCCCAATTCGTTCAGCTTCAAACATTCCCGCCTCTATCGCCATCGCCACATCGGACACAGGGCCGCGAATAATCACGGTACACAACCCCGCCCCAATGCGTTCATAGGACATCAGGCTCACATCCGCCGCCTTCAACATGGCATCTGCGGCCCCCACCATCGCCGGAAATCCCCGGGTTTCGAGCAACCCCACGGCCTGATTACTCAAACGATGCCCCGCCCCATTGGTCAGATTAGATAAACGGGAACTAATTGGAAGCACCAGTTCTAAATTTGGAAAGGGTCGAGGAATTACTAAGCTAGAAATAAATTGACCAAACTGTTTAGCCGTTTGCGCTCCGGTTTCCACCGCCAAACGTACCTCGGAAATTTTTCCCCGCACAATTGCCGTGCAGTGTCCCCCCCCAATTTTTTCATAGCCCACTAAATGAACCCCGGCGGACTTTAACATCATATCCGCCGTTCCCACAATCGCCGGGAAGCTCTGGGTGGAAACTAAACCCAAAGCCATATCTCTAAAATCGGTCTGGTTTGACCGTTCAGAATGGCCGGAATTCCGTCTGTTTGCGTCCATTTTTAATTATTCCGATAGATGGGAATTATTGAAGGCTTTGCGATGGGGAAGCAAGGTATCTAATAACTGACTCAGATGTTCTTTTCCATAGATTACCGGAGGAAGGGGCCCCGATGACAGTTCGGAGGATACTGGGGACTGGGGAAGCAGAGCCGTTTCCTCCGATTTTTCTGGGTTAGAGGCGACAACGGTTTCCGGTTCAGCAGGAGTGGGGGGAATATCCGACAGTTGAGCCGGGATCTCGTCCAATACCGGGGTAATCTCCGGTACAGGGGTAGGGAATACCCAGTCTAAAACTGGAGCAGGCTCCTCAAACCAGGGAGACACGATCGCGGGTTCTGGAGTCAATTCCGGTGGCGGAGATACCTGTTCGGGTTCTAATACACGGGAGTGATCCCCAATCAAAGATCCCGCGGCAACAACTTGTTGAGGTGCAATAGAACTCTGCAAGATCGTTGTTTCTGAACCAATACAGGCGTTTTCCCCCAGGGTTCCTGCCCCTAGAATCAACACCCCCGAACCCAAGACCACACCTGTCTCTATCTCTAGGATACCTTGGTAAACCTGAATAATCACCCCCCGCCCGATACAAACTCCCGCAGCGATCCGAAGCTGACCATCGGCTGCCGCTTGTAGGATCACCCCGGGTGCTAGGGTAGCCCCGGGATCAATTGTGACATCGCCACTCACATAAACATCTAGGTTTAGGAGTTGCGGTGGCGATATTTTCATCGAAAAACTGGGTTTGAAACCCCGTCCTTTAGCGAAGCGAAGGACGGCTTTACACAATCTTCTAAGTAACAATCAACCCGTTGGAACGGCGAATTAACTGTACTTTACTAGAAGCAATCTGCCCTAACCGTTTCCAATTAGCATCGCTGACAGATACTTGTCTTTCGGTGTCTCCCGACACATAACCAACACCCTTGGGACATTTCACTAAGTCCCCCTTGCGAAATCCATGACGAGTTGTAGAACCTCCATACTTACGACGCACTCCGTCTTTTGCCGGGAGCATTAAGTGAAGTTGACGACGAGAAAAAGGCGGTCGGCGAATCACTCGGAATTGGGTAGTGGTAATCACAACATCACCAAACCAATTAGCACCATCAGTTTTGGCTGTATGATATGGGCGATACTCAACAAAAGCTGTCGCTGCAATCGCTACACCATCAACTGCATGAGTGTTGAACTTAGCCTTAGATTTGTCTACTTTGTTCTTGGTTAGCCCTAAGTATTTACGAGTTGATGCGGTTTGATAACCTTCAATCTTAACTACAGGTGCTAACTTTTCTAGTTGGCTTAACATCCATTTTTGTCCAACCATAACAGGTGAAAAACCTTTACCAGATTTCGCTTGTTTACGTCCACTGGTTAAGTCAACATCGGCTTTGATATACTCGGATCTAATTTCTGCAACTGGGTAAATTTTGCATAATTCGGAAACTATTCTCAATTCTAATTGGCGATTAGCGCGAATTGAGGGAGCAAGTTTACCTTGGCGACGATTATTAAAGCGTTTTTGGCGATGGTTGCGTTTTGAGAACTCAACCTTCCGGTTGATTCTTCTTCCTCTACGACTTCGGCGCATTAATCGTCTTATATCCATGCGCTCACGGACTGTCTGAAAAGGTAAAATTAGATGAGCCGTATAAAGTGTAAATTTAGCTGACTGAACACCAATCCCAGAGAATTTCTTGCCAGGATCAATCCCAATCACAATATTTTGGGTTGTGTACCCACTGGGCTCAACTGTTAGTTGAACATAAAATTGCCCACCATCTGACCAGTGCTTAACTGCTTTTCCCGACTCAATCCACTTCCTCGCTCTTGCTGGTGTGGTTGGCATCAACGGCTTGTTGTTTTGATCAATTACTGGGATTCGCATTTTGGTATAACCCAATTTCTTGTTTTAGTCTCTTTGCTCAACTCAATTAAGATGTCTTGGCTTTACCCAACACCTGAACCAATCAGGTTTAGATTTTGTCCGAACTAGAGAAGCATTCGGAAGTCTGTACCCAATTGAGTCTCAATCAGCTATTCACTTCTTGCGTTGCCTAAATTGGTTTAAGCAATCCCCGCACTTTTAGGGCGGGGTTAGTGAACTTTACTCGAACCTCTAGCGTTGCAACAGGAAACTTGATGTTAGGGACGTTGGATAATTTCCTCCAGTACCCGACGCTTGGCTTTGGAGTCAATCCCGATTAATCGGACATATTCCCCACGATGTTCGTTCAAGCAACCGTCTAAAGCGGCCATCACTTCGGAGATATTGTTAGATTGAATCGGAGCACAACTGTTCCAAGATCCGGTACGGAAGCGACGAGCATCCGCGTGTTCTGTGCCAACTTTGTAACCTTTGGCTAACAGACCCCGAACGTGATCCGCAACGCCATTATCCAGTTTGCCACTGCTGACGGTTGCCACACTGGTAGGACGACTGGTAGAGGCTGGAGCCGAAGCCGTTGGCGCAACTTTGCCATCGGGACGCTGAATAATTTCTTCTAGGACACGGCGTTTGTTTTTGGGGTCAATCCCAATCAGACGCACGTATTCCCCTTGATGCTCACTGGCGATCGCATCTAATTTAGAAAGAATATCTGCTACTCCTGATCCTGAGAGGCTGGGGCCACTGCGCCAAGATCCGGTGCGGAAGCGACGAACATCGGCGTGTTCTGTGCCAATTTTGTAGCCTTTGGCCAACAGATCGGCAATTTGTCCCCCGAGACTAGAACTGGCAACACTGGCCGAACCCGCAGGAGCCGCCACCGAAGCACTGACCTTAGCCGTGCCAGCTTTAGGAGCTACTGCACCATCGGGACGTTGAATAATTTCTTCTAGGACACGGCGTTTGTTTTTGGGGTCAATCCCAATTAAACGCACGTATTCCCCTTGATGCTCACTGGCGATCGCATCTAATTTAGAAAGAACATCTGCTACCCCTGATCCTGAGATACTAGGGCCACTGCGCCAAGATCCGGTACGGAAGCGACGAACATCAGCATATTCCGTGCCAATTTTGTAGCCCTTAGCCAACAGATCGCCAATTTGTCCCCCGAGATCGGAACTGGCAACCCGGGCTGAACTAGAAGGAGCCGCCTGGGAAACACTGCCTTTTCCATTACTGGATTTGGGAGCTACGGTGCCATCGGGACGTTGGATAATTTCTTCTAGGACACGACGTTTGTTTTTGGAGTCAATGCCCAATAGACGGACATATTCTCCGCCATGGTCTCTGAGGCAAGCTTCTAGGGCTGCCACAACTTCCCCGGTGGTTTTGGCCGTGATCGGAGCGCCACTGCGCCAAGATCCGGTGCGGAAGCGACGGGTATCGGCGTGTTCGGTGCCAATTTTGTAACCCTTGGCTAACAGATCCCCAATTTGCTGTAGGATTTCCGCCGATAAGTTGGAACTTCCGGTATAGGCATAGGAGCGATCGCGACCATTGCCATTGCCGACTCCCCCGGATTCATTCCGAATTGGGTTAATACAAGAGGAGTTTTCAGAACACTGATAACCCGCTTTCAGAGATTGATTAACCCCGATCACGTGGGTTGCAAAGCTCAGATCCGCATCCGTGACATTAGGTAAGCGATCGGCCTGTTGTTGGTTAGTGATAATCGAACCGGAGGGAACATATTTTCCCGGGGGAATTTCCACGTCTTCGATTAAAACGTGCATCATGATAATGCAACCATTCCCGACTCTGGAATTGAACACCGTAGAGCGGAATCCGATAAAACAATTATCTCCCACATAGGCTGGGCCATGGATTAAGGCCATGTGGGTAATGGAGGAATTCTTACCTACCCATACGGAGTAAGACTGACCATCATCCCCTTTGACGCGACCTTCTTCTAAGCCGTGAATCACTACCCCATCTTGGATATTGCTATTTTCCCCGATGGCAAAGGGTGCTCCTTCATCGGCTCTAATGGAAGTACCTGGGGCTACTAATACATGAGCACCAATCCGAACGTCACCAATAATATTAGAAAAAGAATGTACATAAGCCGTTGGGTCGATTTTCGGCTCTGCCAAGTTCTTCGACCAAGGGGTTGGAGGAGCCGCTAGGCCACGAACTGCCATATTTTAATTTCTCCTAACCGAATAGTTGTTTGTTGTTTGTTTTCAGTTGTTCGTTATTGCACTGGAGCAAAAGGGATGATTAAGAAGTTGATCTCGTTAAACATTAAGAAGTTCTGAAGTTTTTAATTTCGGGTGCGGAATTTCAACTTTTTTTCAAAATTTGATTTATCCTATAAATAACACCTTTCCTAACTTTTTCCCTCTTAAAAATTTAAAGTCTTTCGCTTCTCAATAACTCCCACTTTTTTCCTGTTAATAATGATCTTTTTTGCTGTAAATCGTTCGATTTTCCACATTGATGGTGTCGATGATTGCAACAACCGCCGCATCACTGGGTCGTTTTTCACTCCCTTCAACTTGACGGGCTGCACTGCCTCGACTCACGAGTACCCATTCACCGATTCCGGCTCCCACCACATCAATCGCTACCTCATACTCGTTGGAGATATCTTCTCCATTTTCATCAACAAATCGTAAAAGTAGAAACTTGGAACCCCTTAAACTAGGTTCTTTCTGATTGCCAACAACCGTGCCAATCACTTTGGCAATTTGCATAATGAGTTTGAGGAAGAATAAATGGGAATTTGGAGCGATTCATCCAAGGATAAAAGGATAAACGGTGAATTTACCGATATTTCAAATCCTGTGGAAATTAGGGACGGTTTAAAGGACGAATCCCACTGAGGCTTTCGCGGAATTGTTCCACGGCTTCGGTATAGCGGATGGGTAAAACATATTCTAAGTTTTCGTGGGGACGAGCAATGATATGGGTGGATAAAACTTCTCCACCTTTGACTCGTTTGATCGACTCAACCCCTGCGGATACGGAAGCTTGCACTTCGGATACATCCCCCCGCACAATTACGGTGACACGGCCACTGCCGATTTTTTCGTAACCCACTAAGGTGACTCGAGCGGCTTTGACCATTGAATCCGCCGCTTCTACAACGGCAGGAAAGCCCAAAGTCTCGATCATGCCAACTGCAATCGCCATTAAATTTGACTCCTAAAATCAATCAAAACGCTTAGGGAATTCTACGGAATTCCGCTATAAAATAGGGATAATTACGCTCAAACTAAAATTGACTTTTGCGGGTGAAATTGCTGTGGGCTAACTTCTACGCGGGTCAATCCCAAGTTAGATTTCTTCAGTCCCTAGTAAGACCGGAACTGCTCCACCGCATCGGTATAGCGAATCGGTAGAACGTATTCTAGGTTCTCATGGGGACGGGCAATAATATGGGTAGAAAGCACTTGACCACCATTGACTCGTTTGATCGATTCAACTCCGGCTGCTACGGATGCTTGTACTTCGGAAACATCCCCCCGTACAATTACGGTGACTCGGCCACTGCCAATTTTCTCATATCCAACTAAGGTGACCCGAGCGGCTTTGACCATCGAGTCGGCGGCTTCGACGACGGCCGGAAAGCCCAGGGTTTCAATCATTCCAACAGCAATTGACATTCTTTAACTCCTAATCAATGAACAGAACGAACTACACTTATTTATAAGCAATAAGCGACCTTCCAACAGATTCAACCGTCGGATTTAGGGCTACACTCAAGGTTGTAGTTCCCTTTTAAGTCTAATTTTAGGGCTTATTGATCCCTAGATTTGGCAATAGTTATATTTTCCTATTGCTTGCTTCCATGCCTTTAGGATGGAAACGGAGATCAGCAGATTACCTACAATTTCAATTTACAGAAATAGTAACGAACCTCCCTCTCTAAGAATAGGAGAAGGGTGACACTCTTGACAATATTAATCTGGATTATATTTTCTCATTTTTAATATTATTTTTGTTGATAATGAATTTTAATTAAGTTTTGTTAAGTTTTTTAAAGTCAAAAACGTGCCGTAAAATATACAACTCTAATTAAAAGAGCCTTTAATCTATTTAGCTCTATTAATTAGTATGAAAAACCGCCAATCCCGGCTGAAACTAAACCCAAAGACCTATGAATCCGAAATTTTGATATAGTAAGGTTCAGAATTCCTAAAAATTTTCTAATCTTAAGTTAAATGACAGATTTTCTCCTCCACACCAGTTGGTGGATACCTTTTTATGGCTTAATTGGGGCAATCTTGACCTTACCTTGGTCAATGGGATTGGTGCGACGCACAGGGCCAAGACCCGCGGCCTACTTTAATCTATTAATGACGGTTTTAGCCCTTGTCCATGGTTCGGTTGTTTTCCGCACCACCTGGGACGAACCCATTCAGCAAATCCTTTTCCATTGGGTACACACCAACAGCTTAGACCTATCCTTTGCCCTGGAAATCTCCCCGGTGAGTTTAGGGGCCATGGAACTGATTACGGCCTTGAGTTTAGTGGCTCAATGCTACGCCCTGGGATACATGGAAAAAGACTGGGCTCTAGCTCGGTTTTTTGGCTTGATGGGGTTCTTTGAGGCTGCCATTAGCGGGTTAGCCTTGAGTGATTCGTTATTACTGAGTTATATCCTCCTAGAATTATTAACCCTGTCTACCTATCTGTTGGTGGGCTTCTGGTATGCCCAACCCTTGGTGGTGACGGCCGCTCGGGATGCGTTTTTAACCAAACGGGTCGGAGATGTGTTGCTGTTGATGGGGGTGGTTTATCTCTCCACCCTGGCCGAAAGTTTGAGCTTTTCCGATTTGGAAGCCTGGGCCGAAACTGCTACCTTAATGCCCTTACCAGCGACCTTACTGGGTCTGGCCTTAATTTCTGGCCCGATTGGAAAATGCGCCCAATTTCCCTTAAATCTCTGGTTAGATGAGGC
>DATNRE010000343.1:0-1654 GCA_036703685.1 Candidatus Obscuribacterales bacterium | reverse complement strand
GGTACCTTTGGAAAACAAACTGACGCTGCTGTCCGTAAATTCCAAGCGGAACAAGGTTTACAAGTGGATGGGATTGCTGGATTTGTGACCCAAACTAAACTCAAACAATTAATCTCTGGACAATCTCGTGGGGTTTCCAGCGAACCATCGGGTCTGACACTCCAAGATGTCATTGACCAAAACCAATCGATTCCTTTTGATAATATTACCTCTGGGGTTTTGGTTGAAGATCAACTCTTCTGTGCAGAAATTCAAACGATTTTACGGGCAAATCATCTATTAGAAATTGTTGATGGAATTTACGGATCAAAAACCCTAGCAGCCTTAAGAAATTTTAAAACAAATCGTCAACTTGATGGCGGAGATATGTTAGGGCCAACAACTGCTAAAGCTTTACTGGATATTAAACCCGGTGTTGGACTGTTACCCAATTGGCAGGGGGGTGATAAACAAGCAACTGCTGAGGCAATTCTTAAAGAAGCAAACCGCCAAGGGATTACGTCTCAAGCTCAAATTGCTTATATTATTGCAACTGTTCAACATGAAACTAATGATAGTTTTCAACCTGTAAAAGAATCCTATTATTTGGGTGAAATTGAAGGGGAAAATGACCGCAAAACTCTACCTTATTATCCCTACTATGGGCGAGGTTATGTACAACTCACTTGGAATTACAATTATCGGAAATATTCAGATGTGTTAGGGCTAGATTTAGTGAATGATCCTGATCTGGTTATGCGTCCTGATATCGCACTTTTTATCCTAATTCATGGAATGAAATGGGGTGTATTTACGGGGATAAAACTTGATGACTGTATTTCCAATAATCATGTTGATTTCTTGAAAGCGCGTAAAATCATCAATGGCAATGATAAGGCAGAACAGATTCAAAGTTATGCCATAAGCTGGCAAAATCAATTAGGCTAAGATTTTGGGCGATCGCTCAACTCACCTAAATCTCAAGTATACCCCTACGCCAAGCGGGAACCGGCAACTGCGATTACTGCGAACACTTCGACCTGACGGGGTTGCCACCCCGTTAAAAGGTTGATAAAATCAAGGACATAGCCCTTAACCCCCTCTGGAAAAAAGGCAACTTGTTACGTCTGATCAGCATTAATTCATTGACAATTTCTTTAAAAAACTCCATTCCTATTACCCAAGATTGGCCGTATAATCCCATCCAAAAACTGCTGTGACGCCGTAGCGATCGCCGAAATTCTTTCAGCCGACCTACATAGTTTTGAATGCCCTTCCTTCCTTCTTCTTCTCCCTTTCCTCTATATTTACGTTTCCAATAACCAGCTACATTAAATTTACCAAATCCTTTTTGTTTTGTAACTTTAACATCTCTTAAGTAAAAACCAGTTCCCGGCAATAAACCCAACTCAGATAAGCGAGTGTAATCCTCTCCATCTGATTGAATGTAACGCTTCTGTTTAATTCTTAAAGCAAACTTGACTTTCTGCTGACAGAGCCATTGTGCCAGCTTCACACTTCCAAATTCTCGGTCTCCCACTATAATGATTTCATAATCTTTTAAAATTATTTCTATCAGGGGGAACCAAAGAGTCTCAATTTGCAAACAATCCAATTTAAGAAATCTTTGTATGTTACGTCGGCGACTTTCAAATTGAATCGGATAAGGCATTAA
>DATNRE010000342.1:0-3036 GCA_036703685.1 Candidatus Obscuribacterales bacterium | reverse complement strand
CTATCACCGCCAGGGACAATTCCACACCGGAGATGTGACTGGGGAGTGCGGCTCCGGTGGTGTAACCTCGTAAACTCGCCTCGTGTTCGAGCAGGGCTAAACTTTGTTGATAATGTTGGCGGGCAGTTTCGATGCGGTCATTGGCATCGTCATCTTGACCTAGAATAAACTGACGACAGGCTTCTAAGGCGGGATCTAAATCATGGCCTCGATTTTGTAGATCTTGCCAATGGAGTTCTAATTCTCGCCTGCGGTTAGATCCGATGGCAAAATCCGAGGGAAAACGACGGGATACGGTCGATTTAAACACCTGTTGGGTTTTGGGCTCCCAGGCTTTGATTTTTAATTCTGCTAGGGTAAATAGGGTATTAGCCTGTAATTTTAAGTAATCTAATAATTCGGTTGTGGTTAATTCAAATTTAATCGTGGCGGCGGCCCAACTTTTAAAGTCGGGGGCTAAACGAATTAAGGCCGTGGCAATATCATCGGTGATCCATAAAATAATCGGAAAATTAAATTGTTTTCTAAATTCGTCCCGAACTTGATTGGTTGAACTCAGGACAATATCCAAATTTTCCACGGTTTCTAACCCTAAAATCATCAGGGCATCAGGAGAATGTTGATCAACTTTTTCTGATATATCGGTATAGAGGGTTTGGGTAGAGGCAGACAAAACCAGGGGCTGAATTTTAATTTCCGAATCAAGTTGTACGGCCTGTAGAACTTTTTGTCTGAGTTGACTGGAATTGCATCGAACTAAAACCAGGGAAAATTGGCCTTGAGATAGGGAAACAGCCCGCAATAATCGGTTCAAACTGCGTTCATTGACTGAGGCTACAATTTGGGGGTCAATAAGTTTATCCATAGTAAAATGCCACACTGATGATAATGGGATTGAATTGGGAAAATCAGAAACACTTTGATTAATATTTGTGCTTTGAAAGTCTCTATTTCAAATTGGGGACATGGGGTCTGTAATCCTAGAAGAAATTTGAGTGCTATCAAAAAGAGTTGAGGGTTTTTAAGTCCTCTGAACTTCCCTATCTTTGATATAAAGATAACTGATTTAGTGAAAAATTAAAAGAATATAAAGAAAAAAACTACATTGGATATTTGTTTGCGAAAATTAACCTAAAATGTAGCTTGTTTCTGAATCATACATTAACCTAAGATCACAAAAAACAGCAAGTATAGCAATCCTGTTTTAACATAACTCAAATAGGATTGCTATGGCTGAATCATGACGTATAGCGCTACGCATTACAGTTAGGACACTTTTGAGTTCTGAAACCTTTTCACTGTTCACTGTTTACTGTTCCCTGTTCTCTGTTCCCTAGCGCGTAGCGCTATAACCTGTGAAAATGAATTAAGCTGTTTTTGTCATGGAATTAACTAATAATTTATATTGACTGCTTTGGGTCAAAGCGGGATTAATTCCAAACCAACGACCCTCTTGATCCCGATATTCAAAAACAAACATACTCCTTAGTAGGGTTTGACATTCATCTTCCCCGGTGACTTTTTGAGTTTTGACTACTCGTAACAATAACTCCCATTCTTCTTGAGTAATTGCACCCAAAAGATCATCTCGATATTCTTGAATCACCTGCTCTAAACACGCCCGGGTAAATGGGGGATCTTCCTGTTGTAAACAACTGTACATCAACATTAATAAACGTCGAATATGACCGCCACTAATTAAGCATAAACGCTCCAAGGTTTCAGGACTATCAAATAAAGTAGATATTAACTGAAAACGATCTTCTGGGGGGATATCAGGAAAGGCTCGGGCTAATACCATTTGTTGTAATTTGATCATCCCCGAGGGGTTTTCTGTGCCATCCCGCAGGCAGACTGGAACCATAGGTAAAACTTTGGGTTTGACTCCAAATCGACTGGAAAGCCGATCATAGTCATTAGAAAACATCAGGGTTAAGGGAATAGTAAAAACCACATGACAATTAAGGCGTTTGAGTTGTTCACCGCGATCAACAAATAGATATTCGGGTTGAGTTCTTCCCCAGGGTTTAGGAGAGTTATCAATTCGATCTAAGTTATCGACAATTACGACAATTCCTTTTTTCCCCTTCGCCTGTAAGGCACTATTAGCCCGGGCTAATATTTCATCATTAATGGCATCTAAAATACTGCTGGTACGGGGTTCTAAATATTGCCTTAATTGGGAACGGAGTTTGGGAGAATCCTTAGTTTTGGCTGTGATTCTAGCGATACCGACGGATAATTCCGCTTCGGCCGAGAGTTGAATGGGGGTTTGCATTAACTCGGAAATTTCCGTAAATAAGTTAGAAAAATATCCGGGTTTGAGACGAATTTGATCCGCTTCTAAACTTTCACTCACCTGACGAGCAATCATTAATAAAACATCACTAATATCCACATCCGCCATATCCAGGTTTTGGGAGGATTCAAAGTAAACCACGTGATATCCCTGACGTTCTAATAAATCCTTGAGACGAAATAACTCCGTGGATTTCCCACACCCGATATGACCACTAAATAATTGACAGGTGGGCTCATCATGGGACAGCAAAGTGATGGTGCGGCTCAATTCTCGAATGATATCGTTACCCCGGACGGAGGAAAAATCGATGTAATACTTTCGATCTTCGGGGTTAGCCATATCAATGGTCTTACTGGGGTTACAGGCTTTATAAAATCTGCTTAAGTCAAGCTCGATCACAATTAAACTCTTAACCTCTGTATCAATTTAACGGGGGACTCTGAAATATTAGTTTAGCTACCGGAGTCATGTTTCAGGATGGGGGGAATCGGGGATGGGGGGCCCGGGGTAGGGGGTAGGGGAACCGGGAGAGCAGGGCAAAATCACCCCAGCCATGAGTAGAAATAGGTCGATATAGCGCTACGCATTACAGTTAGGACACTTTTGAGTTCTGAAACCTTTTCACTGCTTACTGTTCCCTGTTCCCTGTTGCCTGTTCCCTAGCGCGTAGCGCTATAGGACACTTTTGAGTTCTGAAACCTTTTCACTGCTTACTGTTCCCTGTTCCCTGTTGC
>DATNRE010000341.1:0-2669 GCA_036703685.1 Candidatus Obscuribacterales bacterium | reverse complement strand
TGCATAGTCGGTGGCTTGGCATTTCCGCCACTCCTGGCAGCCGATGGGATCGTTTGGGGCACAATCTTGGCGACTGCTTTAGCCAGTGTTGCTGCTGGGAATACTGCTAATGCCATTGATGCCTTAATTGATCGGAAAGATGGCGATCGCATATCATTGCAGAATCAAGATTTAACTAAAGCAGTAGGAAAAGCGATCGCAGCCGTCATCACCCTAGCAGCCCTTCAAAACCAAGGCAAAACCCACGACAACCTAGAAAAAATTGCCAGCCAAGCCACAAATAATTGGGTGAAAATTGCTCAACAGGAACTCACCCAGCAACGCTATCCCCAATTAAGAGAAGCCAAACTCGACCAATTCCTCACCCCGGAAGAATACAGCCTCACCCAAGACGGCAACCTCACCTCCCAAGAATGGCAGGATATTTTCATCCGCTTAAACATGGCAGCCTGTAAAGGGGGTGGTTTTCAACTTCCGTCAGAAGTCTATCTCCAAGTAGCCGACTTACTGCATACCACCTTCCCCAAAGCCTTAAGAGAAACCCTCAAAGAAGACTTTGCAAAGGATGGTAAAGCTTTTGCCGGATTAACTTTGCAGTTACTCACAGGGATGAAAGCGGAACTGACACAACTGCGAAACACCAATCTAGCGGTGAATACTGCCGAATTAACGCAAATTATCCAACAGTTCCAGCAGTTAGAAACCCAGTTACGGGGAACTGTCGCCCAGCAGCAGGCATTTTTTCGGCAAATTTCCCAAGACATAGATTCTGGTTTTGCCGAAGTCTGTCAACAGTTGGGAGTGATGGAAACCAATATCACCACATTGTTACAGAATTTAGAGAAAAGACTAGATGCTTTAGATGAAAAGCTGACGAGACTGGAAGCACCGAGGGGGCGCTCGTTATCTAAACAGGAGTATCGCAATCGTCAAAATGTATTGACTCAGATGCGAACCGAGGTAGAAAGCCGTTTAACCCAGTCTATCCACCGGGCGGCGTTCGTGAATTTGGGCAAGGAACAGCAACCCCATCAGGTGCAACGTCCTTGGGATATGTCCGTGAAAGTGGAGGAACAGCGCAGCGTTCAGTTACCCCCCCAGACGACGATTCTGGATGTGTTTGATAATCCCACGATTTCCGGCAAGTTCCTGATTTTGGGCAAACCGGGGGGCGGGAAAAGCACGACGTTATTAGAGTTAGCGGAAGCCTTGATTGCGCGGGCAGAAGGGGATAACGATGCCCCCATTCCTGTGATTTTGGAGCTTTCGACTTGGCAGGAGGTGACAAAACGGAAGTTTTTGCCTTTTGGAGAGCGGGAAAAATATGACCCTTCGATTAAGGAGTGGATTCTGTCGCAGCTTAGGGGGGTGAGTCAGGAAATGGGGGAACAGTGGCTTCGGGAGAAGGAGTTAGTGCTGTTGTTGGATGGGTTGGATGAATTGCAACCGGAACGTCAGGGGAAGTGTGTCCGAGCAATTAATCAGTTTTTAGGCGGTGAGTTTTCGCCGTTGCATTTGGTAGTGTGTAGTCGCAAGGAGGAATATGAAGTCTATGAGGAGATGTTGCACCTAAATGGGGCTATTTGTTTAGAGGATTTGACGGTAGAGCAAATGCGTCATTATTTTGCCAGTGTCAATCTTGGGGAGTTCTGGGAGAGTATTAAGGATTCTGAGAAGATTGTCAGTTTTATTAGTCAGCCTTTGTTTTTGGCGATTACGAGTATTGCTTATCAGCAGATTGATATTGAGGAGTGGAGAAACATTAATACTATACAGAAAAAGATTAACTATTTAATTGATAAGTTCTGCAATGGACAGAAAACAAGCAGATTAATGAATCGTAGTCTTGCATGGATAGCTAAATATCTTGGAGAACGTAGGCAGGAAGATTTTATCATTAATAGCATTCAGCCCAATATACTTGGACAAGGAAAAAAGGTTTATGACTGCCTAAGTATCTTTAGTTTAGTTACTTTTTCCTTACTGGGATTACATATAATATTAATGCCTACTCAAATTAATTGGCTATCAACAGTATCTATTTTGATGTCCTCTCTTTCCTGGACAGATATTTCATCAATAATTGCTTCAATAATTGCTATATTGCTAATTATTGTATTATATCTTTCGACATTTCTTGTATATCTTATCATCTTCACACTGTTTTATAATCACAAATTTGAGCAAATCGATATAAATGAGTTCAACTTATTTTCTCCCTTGCACCTATTTCATTTTTTAACAAATATCATTGTATCTTCTTGTAAAATTTTTGTCTTTTCTTTGTATCTTCTTTTGCTTTTTTCCATTTTCCCTGCTTCTGCAATTTTAAATTCAGGAGGTACTCTTACTGATGTAAGCATACATTTTATAAACTTCATAAAGTTTTTTCTAGTTTTATCTATAGTTTTTGCACCCGGTCGTACAACAGATATAGCGACTCGAAATAATTTATATTTAAGTTCAAAATCAGATGTAAAATCGGATTTTAAAATACTAATATTTAATGTTTTCTCTGTAACTTTAATTTTGTTTTTTTACTACAGATTTATTATTTTTATATTAAAACTAATAAACCTATTGCCTAATACATTTTCTTCTATTTCCTATATAGCTCTGGGGATTTCAATTTATATCGGATTTTTTTGGGGCGGTGGATATGACTTGTT
>DATNRE010000340.1:0-5671 GCA_036703685.1 Candidatus Obscuribacterales bacterium | reverse complement strand
CTTCAGAACTCTCAGAAGATCCCCCCCTAACCCCCCCTTATCAAAGGGGGGAACCGGAAAACTCAGAACCCCCTTTTTTAAGGGGGGCAGGGGGGATCAAACTCTGGCAGTCCACCCCCGAAGACTATAACGCCTTGACAGCATGGGCTGACGACTACCTCACTGCCTACCGAACTGATAAAAAACAATGGCAAAACACCCTAAACTCCCGTCTGCAACGTCTGGGGGAAATCTTACATTTTGACCAACTTCTCAATATTATCGGGAAAAAATGCGATAGTCTGGTACTTATTCCTAACCGTTTCCTGCATTTATTCCCCCTTCATGCTTTACCTATATCTCCAGATCGTTTAGGAGAGTTAACCTCCTCGTCAGGGGTAGGGGCGAGGCGCGCCGTCCCCCTACAGGAGTCTGTCATTTTAATGGATCTGTTTTCCGGTGGGGTGAGTTATGCTCCCAGTTGTCAACTATTACAAACCGCAAAAAACCGCCAGCGTCCCGATTTTTCTCAACTATTTGCCATTCAAAATCCGACCAAAGATTTAGACTATACCGACTTAGAAGTTAACAGTATTTGCACTTATTTTAATCCCAGTCATATTCTAGTCCATGAAAACGCGAAAAAAATAACCTTTAATGAACAACAAACCACCCTAAAAACCGCTAATTGTCACCATTTTTCCTGTCACGGTTATTTTAATTTTGAGAATCCTATTTTGTCTGCATTACTATTCGCAAACTGTTACCTAGAACCCGCACCTTCGCCCCTTGATCCGAGTCGCCATCTTCGCCTAGAAAAAGGTCAAACCCTCGATCTCAGTAAATGTTTAACCTTGGGGGATGTGTTTACATTGGATTTGCGTTGCTGTCGTTTAGTCACCCTTTCCGCCTGTGAAACGGGGTTAATTGATTTTCAATCTAATAGTGATGAATATATTGGTTTACCCAGTGGGTTTCTAGTGGCGGGTTCGACTAATGTTGTCAGTTCTCTGTGGGCGGTGAGTGATATTTCTACGGCTATTTTAATGATTAAATTTTATCAATTATTGCAGGATGGTGAAGAAGTTGCGATCGCGTTAAATCATGCTCAAAAATGGTTAAGGAATGCGACCAAAACCGACTTATTAGCTTGGATCGATCTGGGGAATAAAATGCAGTTGCGTAAGTCATTAAAGGAAATCAATGATCATGATAAACCCTTTGCTTCTCCCTATTATTGGGCGGCATTTTGTGCGATCGGACGGTAGTATAGAAACCGGGTTTCTTCCAGAAACCCGGTTTCTGGGGGTGAGTTTACAAAATTAACCCTAAATTTGATATAATCAATTCTATATTGAATTAGAGTATTAGCCGATGTCTTTCTACCAGCAAAACCTAGAATCCTTTCTGCAACTCTTACAGGAACAACCTCAATTATTTACCGAGTCAAAACGTCAAGAATTAATGGCGTTAATTGAACCCTTAGCCGATGATCTTCAAACCTTATCCGTTGCGATCGCAAGTTGGTATGAAAACCATGATGAAATTGTGGATGCTCAAGATGCTCAATTAGAAACCTTGAATAATTCTATATCAGAAGTTAATCGTATACCCGGAACTAACTTTGGTAATATTCCTAAACCCAATCAACAAATAAACAAAGAAACATTAAAAAACGCAATTCAACAATCTGTTAAAAACCCTTCTGCTCAACCTTAATTTATGGCAGATCAATCAATAATCAGAACCGTTAAAAATCCTAAACTAACGCTAATAGCTTTTCAACTTAGAAATAATTTGGCGTTAGGGGATGAACCCATAGAAACAGCCGATCATCTTTGGGAAAAATGCCAAGAATTAGGAAAAACGTTAAATTCTCCCCATTTAAAAACATTAATTAATCGACTTGAGCAAGATCAAAGAAAAATTGGTTTTCCCCCCGGAGAAGATGATATCTCAAATGACTATGTAGAACTTTTATCAGAGCAGTTTTTACATTTTTATGCTATTCCCGAACTGAATCAACCCCAACTCAAAGGCGGAGTTTATCCCCTACAAATTCATGATACCTACGCCATTGATATTACCTTTAGTCGTCCTGACGCCGTTGTTAATCTTGGTGAAATTAACTATTTTTTAAACCCTAATTATTGTTTGTCACCCGCTAATATTCAATCGGATTTAGGACAAACCTTAATATTATTTGCGGAACCTTTACTATCAGAATCAGATCACTATCAAGATTTTGCCAATGCTTGTATTAAGGAGTTATTTCCGAGTTCAGAAGCAGATCGTTTGTTAGCAAATTCTCCCTTAGTAGGAGAGTTGTTTGGAAGTCCGATTTTTGAATATGATACGGGAGAATATAACCCCTCACGCCAGATTCATTTGTTAATTTGGTTTAATTGTTCTCCGCAAACCCAAGAATTAGAAGAACAGGGAAACTATTATCAATTGTTAATTAATTTGTTATGCTGTCGCCATAAAATTCTGTATAGCTATACTCAAGCTCGTTGGTCTTGTCAACAAGCGAAGGATTTATATAAACAATTATTACCTAAAGTAGAAAATATCAAGAAATTACCCACAAACCAAACTGAAAAACTGGAATTTTTAAAACAGGAGTTGATTTTAATTCCTCAGTCTTTCTTTGAATATGGCGAATATATTCAACAGATGAAACTGCAATTAAATACAATAAAAACGAATCTTAAAAATTATCAACATTATCTAAATCAACTGAATAATATTCTGGTATCAGAAGATAATTTACCCTTTTTTAACAAATTTGAAACCCGCACAAAAAACAAGTTTATCCAACAAATTAAGGTTGATTTGGGTTATTTAATACCGGGTCAAAATTTATTTTCAGAATTAATTAATACTATTCGCGGATTAGTTGAAATTGAACAGGCGGAAATTGATCGCTCCTTAGAAACAACAATTGCCATATTAGGAGTTAGTTTAGGTGTGGGAGGAATAGCAGCATCAACATTTTCTGGTTATGTTGAAAGACCTTTAATCAATTCCAGTCAATCCCCATCTAAAACATTCATTAATCCGGGGTTATTTGCCTTTTTATTAAGTGGAACTATCGCTTTATGTACGGGGGTATTAACTGCGAAATATTTACGCTTTAGACGCAGGAAATCACCTAAAAATTGATCAATCTAACGGGCAATTTGTTGTTGTGCTTCAGCACTCCTTGAAGAAGGGCTAAAGCCCAACAACGGGGTAATTTAAACAGAAACGGCTTCGGGTTGATACAGAATTGATCGCTTAAGAAAAAACCGGAACCTTTTCAACTATGATATTATTAAATTCTAAGGATAAATTATCCC
Source organism: Candidatus Obscuribacterales bacterium (assembly GCA_036703685.1). Classification (GTDB taxonomy): domain Bacteria; phylum Cyanobacteriota; class Cyanobacteriia; order Cyanobacteriales; family Microcoleaceae; genus Planktothrix. The sequence goes on along the minus strand of DATNRE010000340.1, from coordinate 2,351 downwards.
CTTGACGATGGGCTTCCCAAGTTCCCGAGGACAACCGACTAATTTGCCATTGTCCCTGAATATAATTTTCATCCTCGGAGACTGTCCCGGTATAACTAACCGTATCGGGAGAAGTAGTTAAATATTGTTTAGTAAAACTCACTCCTCGACCCAGCACAGCCCCACTAATTTGAGCTTCTCCCAAATAACCCTCATCTAAAATATTCCCGGCTAAGGAATTACCGCTTTGAATAAATGTTACTTCAAAACGAGTGGGAACTCCCTGTTGCCAATAGGTTCCTAACCAAGTTCCACTAATATCAGTCATACTTTATATTAAATATAAGTTTAAGGGGAAACTGATTAATTTGAGCACGTTTCTCCTATAGATAAATTAACAAAATTCGAGACTTGACAGTAAGTTGACAGATGGGCAATTAAGGTTTTTGTCCAAGGAGATAACAAATTATCCCCAGGAATATTCAAAAATTGTACACGCAAACTCGGTATAACTGAACTAGCAGGTTGATCAAACTTTATACTAGAACCTGTTTGGCTCGTCCGATAAACCCAACGCTGGTTTTCGTGACCGACAATCACCCGCCAACCCGCCACTAGGCTTTGGGTACACAACATCCCGGGTTGGACTAACCCCAAACAACCATCGGGCCAGATTTGTGCCTCCACCGCCTCCAAAGTCAGTTGAGACGCCGATAAACCCGACCGTTGCAGAATATCCTTAAACACCGACTCTAAGACCGAAGACGGGAGATTTAACGAATGACCCTGGGATTCTAAACGGATGATTCTTCCCTGAGCATCCGTGCGATAGACCCAGGTTTGACGACCATCGGAGACCACCACCCGCCACCCGGAAACCAACATTTGGCCGCAGATTTCCTCACTTGTCCCTAGTCCTAAACAGGTATCTGGCCAGGTTTGTTGACGCGCTTCTACAATTTTCAGATCTTTAACAACAACTTCCGATTCCTGGCCGACGGTTTCCCGAATTTTCTTATCTACGGTCGGAGGTAAAACCTTAGCTGGATTATCGATATTAACCATCCATTCGGGATTTAAAGGATTTTTTGTAAAGATAACCGGAATGGTTTTAGGTAACTGTCCTTGACGTTTAAATAAAGGATTGGGTAAAACCCGGTAGGTGGGGGTGATGGGAGGAATAGTAATCGGATTTTCAGGAATTTCCCATAACCCTTGGTTGTCTATTGGTTTCGGAGAAACAGGTTTTTGGGTAACAATCAGGGAATGAGAGATGACCGCTTGAGTGTGAACAAAGGCAGATTTTAAAAACGTTGGGTCAGCTTTTAACGCTAAAACCCCAGTTAACATCAACGCCAATACAAACGGGCGGGGCTGCTTCTTGTTCACGGGGGGAGTCGCTTGGGGACGACGGTGGGGGTGACTGGATTTCATTGGGAAGCATCCACAAATACAGAATTATTGATGGCAAAAATGACCCAGATTACTGAATGTTAGTTTCGGACAATCACCGTTAAATGTGGCCATGACCGAAACTGACTGATCTAAATCCGATTCAAACGATGCAAAGAGAGCTTCAACGCCTTGAGTCTGTTTTCCGGTGTGATCGTCTAACTTTGCAAATTGAGTTCAATTCGTACTCCTGGGATATTTCAGACCACAACTGTAGATGGGTCTAAAATTCCACCGGGTCATTTGTGCCCCATCCTAACATACCCATCCGGTGATTACCCAGTCTAGGAAGTACAACGATCACCAGACCTGATAGGTTAAGAATAGAATCAAAAATTTAGGAGTTAATCCAGATGGACATTTTGTTAGAAGGAGGATCGGTCTTAAGCGATCGCGATTATACTTTAATTATTGATAGTAGTCAGAGCATGGCGACGATTGAAAAATCTAAAGGCAAAAGTCGCTGGGATTTAATTCAAGAATCGATTTTAGCCATTGCCAGTTATTGCGAACAATTTGATTTTGACGGTATTACCCTCTATTTATTTTCCGATCAATTTCAACGGTATGAAAATGTTACCTCTGACCGAATTATTTATCTGTTTCAACACCATCAACCCTCGGGAAAAAATCAGTTATCTCCCGTACTAAAAGATGCCACGGATCACTATTTTGGACGGCGGGCAACGGCACAAACTAAAACCAATGGTGAAACGATTATTGTGATCACTTCGGGAGAAATTGAAAATCCCACCACCCTTAGACAAATTATTATTGATGCAGCTAATCAACTGAGTCGAGATGAAGAATTAGCCATTGAACTGATTCAAGTGGGTTCTAATACTGATGTTACCACATTTTTTCAGGGTTTAGATCATAATTTAAAAAGTCAGGGGGCTAAATTTGATATTTGTAATACC
>DATNRE010000339.1:0-1717 GCA_036703685.1 Candidatus Obscuribacterales bacterium | reverse complement strand
GACTCCAATCCACCGTAAACGCTAAAATAATTGCTGTCGCCGTTACCATTCCTGCAATCATAGAGGCAGCAATTTTTAACCGACTATAGGGACGTGCTCCTTGCACTTCTCCCGTGCGAGCATTCACTAAAACTTGATATTTTTGATTTCGATAATCATAGGAACAAAGCCAAACCGGAAGTAAAATTGGTTTAAAAGTAATATCTTCATATTCAGTTGAAATATGATCAACCTTTTGTTCATCGCCACCAATATGACAGCGTACATCTTGATGAATTTGACCCGCCATAATCTGTTTAGCCTGTTCAAATCCCGCCTTTAAACCTATTTGGGGACGTTGGGCTTCAAATCCCGCTAAATAAGATGAATTATAGGGTTTCAAAGATTGTTTTAACTCCCAAGGTTCTAAACCGTTTAAATAGGCCGTATCCACCGATTTTGTAGCCACCACTAAAACATCATCAAACCAGCGATTGACCCGCCCCGATGCCCGACACCATCGGGTATGTCTGACCTCCCGGGTGCGTTCTTCCTCCTGTTGTTTTCCCTCGGAATCTGTTACCGTAACCCTGTAGGTTTCCGTGACATAATAATAGTCTCCCCGTTCCCCCCGATAGTCACTGGTGGTGTTAGCATCGTAAGTCCAAAAGGGCAAATAAATCCCATGAATTTTTTCCTGTTGTGCCAAATATTTCAAGGCAGACGGAGCAAACCAGCGACTTTTAATCCACTTTTGAATTTCATTTCGCGCCTGTTTTCCCGTGATTTGAAAGGGAATAATTCCCTCGGGAATCACGGTGGGATTCGCTGCTTGTGGTTCGGTAATTAAAGCGGTATTACAAAACGGACAATTTTTAGCGACCGAGGAGGGTTCAAACAAAATATTCGCCCCACACCCGGTACATTTGACCTCTAAGGCCGTTTCCGATAAGCCCGCAACCGGGGTAGAGTCCCAATCCAAAGAATCGGTATAGGAGCGTTCTTGCACCCCTGTGCCCGTCTCTGGAATTTCCTCCATCGACCCACAATAACTACATTTGAGTTTTCCCCCCGTCGGGTTAAACTCCATCGGCGCACCACAACTCGGACAGGGAAAATTTTGGATTGATGCCGGGGTGTTCATAAACTGTTCTATAACGCTGGAGGGGGCGGAGGCGGCAAGATGGGGGCTAATTCTGGAATTTGAGCCGCGGCCGTCCAACCCGGGAGTCCCGAGTGCCAAACCAGGGTATCCCGTGTTAGTCCTTGCTGGCGCAGTTGGTCTGGGGTCAATGGCCCAACGGGTTGACCATTCTGGGCAATAAACCATTGAATGATGGGGGGAGGAGGGGCGGAAGCAGGGGAATTAAACGTGTTATTTAACTTTTGTGCCATGGCCATTCCTACCCCAAATTCTAAACCCATGTTACCCGAACCTGGATTTTTCGCCGATTCTTCAATGGCATTGGCGGCTTGATATTGGGCATAGTCTTGAAGATTGCCTAAAATTCCCATCGAAGACCGTTTATCAATGGCTTCTTCAACACTCGGAGGAACTGAAACATTTTCAATATATAACCCGGTGAGTTCGACCCCGATTTCTTGCATTTGGGGTTGAATTCCTTGACGCACTTGTTACACAAAATCTGCATAATGGGAAGCAAAATTTAACAGGGGAATTTGAGCTTTTCCTAACCAAGAGGCAAACTCTGTGATGATAATATTACGGAGATGATCT
>DATNRE010000338.1:0-16446 GCA_036703685.1 Candidatus Obscuribacterales bacterium | reverse complement strand
TTTTTTAAGGTTAATTGCATTAACGGTGAGAAAAGTAATTATTGCGGGTAATTGGAAAATGTTTAAAACCCAATCGGAAGCTCAAGAGTTTCTGCAAGGGTTTATTAATCATTTAGATGATACTCCAGAAGACCGGGAAGTGGTGCTATGTGTGCCGTTTACCACCTTGGGGATCATGTCTAAAAGTTTACATGGGAGTCGCATTCTCCCCGGCGCTCAAAACATACATTGGGAAGATTCTGGAGCCTACACGGGAGAAATTTCTGGCCCGATGTTACTAGAATTTGGCATCCGTTATGTTGTCGTGGGTCATAGTGAACGACGTCAATATTTTGGTGAAACCGATGAAACGGTGAATTTGCGGCTCAAGGCGGCTCAACGTCATGGTTTAACCCCCATTTTATGTGTGGGAGAAACCAAAGAACAACGGGATGCTGGAGACACTGAGCGGGTGATTTTCTCTCAATTAGAAAAGGATTTAATTGGGGTTAATCAAAATAATTTAGTGATTGCTTATGAGCCAATTTGGGCAATAGGAACTGGGGATACCTGTGAAACCACTGAAGCGAATCGGGTGATTGGTTTAATTCGCAGTAAATTAGTTAATTCTAATGTCACTATTCAATATGGGGGCTCTGTCAAACCTGATAATATTGACGAGATTATGGCCCAGCCAGAAATTGATGGGGCTTTAGTTGGAGGAGCAAGTTTACAGCCCGAAGGTTTTGCCCGCATTGTTAATTATCAATAAATCAGTCATCAGTTATCAGTCATCAGTCATCAGTTAAAGAGTTTACAGTTAAAGAGTTTACAGATCAAACTTATATTTTTTTATTACTATTACCCATTCGTAATTCGTAATTCCCCATTACCTATCAAAATTTATGACTGTTTTTAACCCTTTAAATATTAGAGAAAAAAGTTTTCACTGGGGAAAACAAACTTATATTATGGGGGTTTTGAATGTAACTCCTGATAGTTTTAGTGATGGGGGAGATTTTAATAGTTTAGAAAGGGCTTTGCATCAAGCACAACACATGGTGGAAGCGGGAGTTGATATTATTGATATTGGCGGACAATCGACCCGTCCTGGGGCGGAAATAGTCAGTTTAGACACAGAATTAAATCGGGTAATTCCTCTGATTGAAACAATTAGAAATAGCTCTAATCAATTATTGTCAAATATTCCGATTTCTGTTGATACGACTCGTTCCCAAGTTGCGGAAGTTGCGGTTCAGTCTGGAGCGGATATTATTAATGATATTTCTGGGGCTACTTTTGATCCTGAAATGTTATCTGTGGTGGCTAAATTGCAGGTTCCTATTATTTTAATGCACCTGCGAGGAACGCCAAAAACCATGCAAACTTTAACCGATTATCAGGATTTAATCGGGGAGTTGGAAGGGTTTTTACAAGGTAGAATTAAAGAAGCTATCGCCCAGGGAATTTTACCCCAAAATATTATTATTGATCCGGGGATTGGTTTTGCAAAAACCTTTGAACAAAATTTAGAAATCTTGAGAAATTTAACAAAATTGCGATCGCTTAATTGTCCGATTTTAGTCGGAACATCCCGAAAGAGTTTTATCGGTCATATTTTAAACCAACCCGACCCAAAACAAAGGGTTTGGGGGACGGCGGCGACCTGTGTAGCGGCTATTGATAATGGTGCGGATATTTTACGAGTTCATGATGTTAAAGAAATGGTGGATGTGAGTCGAGTTGCGGATGCTATTTATCGAGTGATTTCTGATTTATAATTAATTGTTTAACCTTTAAATAGTCTATTTCTATGTCTACTCCCGAAAAACTCTACGAAGGAAAAGCTAAAATCATCTATCCCACGGATGAACATGAAGTATTACTCGCCTATTTCAAGGATGATGCGACGGCGTTTAATGCCCAAAAACGCGGGACAATTCAAGGCAAAGGAGAAATTAATAATGCGATTTCTAGCCATCTATTTCAATGTTTAGAAGCAAAAGGAGTTCCGACCCATTATATTGATTGTCCTACCCCCAATGAAATGCGGGTAAAACGGGTTAAAATTGTGCCGATAGAAGTGATTGTTCGCAATATTGCGGCGGGAAGTTTATGTAAACAAACGGGGATTCCTGCGGGTACAATTATTGAACCGACTTTAGTGGAATTTTGCTATAAAAATGATGAATTAGGCGATCCTTTGTTAACTCGTGAACGACTATTATTAATGAAGTTAGCCACGCCGGAACAGTTGGAAAAAATCACCCAGTTATCCTTACAAATTAATCAAATTCTCTCGGAATTTTTTAATGAATGTGGGATTACTTTAGTTGATTTTAAATTAGAATTTGGGATAACTTCTGAGGGTCAACTGGTACTCGCCGACGAAATTAGTCCTGATACCTGTCGGTTATGGGATCAATCCGAAACAGACCCCGACCGTCGAGTTTTGGATAAAGACCGCTTCCGTCGAGATTTAGGAAATGTTGAATCTGCGTATCAACAAGTGCTTAAACGGGTTTTAGAACATACATCCCACCCATCGAAATAAATCCATCAGTCCTGATCCCTCTAAATCCTTTTGTCATCGGAGTTAGGAGGGATCGCAACCCATGATCTCAAAAGGTTTTAGCTGTAGAAGTGTCAAAGCTTGTTAAGATGTCAGATGTCGCAGCGATGGTAACGAGTGTAATCATCACTCTAACCCTTCGCTGAGGATTGACAAATTTTAGGTGTGGGATTTTCTAAAAGAGTGAGTATCATGCGTTTATCTCCTGTATTAGTTGCGGTTTTTACTGCTTCAGCTACGTTTGGATTATCAAACTCTGCAAATGGTCAAACCGCCTATCCTGACTCTGAAAGTTCGCCCAGTTCTCAAGAAACTTTCGATCAGGTAGATCCGAGTTTACACCCCTCGGAAACCCATGAATCATCTTTTGCTGTTAATCAGATTATTCCCCCTACACCTATTGATTCTGTTGAAAAAATAGTTTTAAATAAGACGAAATTTCCCTATTCCAATCTGGGTTTTTCCCTCGGTCAAGCGATGGGAAATCGGATTGACCTTTCTGGAGTTAATACCTCGGAAAATTTACCTGAATTTAATCCCTCTCAACCTCTGAGTCATAATGCTTTAGAGTTTCCGTTGAATCCTTCGGAATCCGAGGTTTTACAAGAACATTCTATTGTTAATCTTCAAACAAAAATAATTACTCTTAATAAGGGTAAAGCTACGGAAGATTTAGAAAAATTAGCACAATTTCCGATCCAGGTTGCTCCTGAAACTGATTATGCTTCAAATTCGGCTATTATAGTCAATAAATCGGAAACCGAAAAAATTGGTAATTTTAGCTTTCCTGTAAGCACAGAAGATGCGATCGCTTTTAACCCAAATTTACCCGTTTCTAATACATTTCAACCGAGTTTAAATAAAGATTCTGAAAAATTAGCCCAAGTATCTACGGAAGTTCCCGAATCTATTGCGAGTATAGAAATTAGGAATTTCTCCAATTTAGGAATAATCCTGAATAAATCGGAAACCGAAAAAATTGGTAATTTCAGCTTTCCTGTAAGCACAGAAGATGCGATCGCCTTTAACTCCAGCTTACCAGAATCGAATGTATTTCAACCGAGTTTAAATAAAGATTCTGAGAAATTAGCCCAAGTATCTACGAAAGTTCCCGAATCTATTGCGAGTATAGGGATTAATAATTTCTCAAATTTAGGAATAATCCTGAATAAATCGGAAACCGAAAAAATTGGTAATTTTAACTTTCCTGTAAGCGGGGAAGATGCGATCGCATTTAACTCCAGCTTACCGGAATCGAATGTATTTCAACCCAGTTTAAATAAAGATTCTGAGAAATTAGCCCAAGTATCTACGAAAGTTCCCGAATCTATTGCGAGTATAGGGATTAATAATTTCTCGAATTTAGGAATAATTCTAAATAAATCAGAAACCGAAAAAATTGGTAATTTTAGCTTTCCTGTAAGCGGGGAAGATGCGATCGCCTTTAACTCGACCTTAGCGGAATCAAATGTATTTCAACCGAGTTTAAATAAAGATTCCGAGAAAATCGCCCAATTTTCTCCGATCATTCCATTCAGTATTGCTCAAGTAACACCCGAAACTTTACCCCCAAATTCTGAAGTTCCAATACAACCCGCAACTCCCGCCCCTATCCCGATTCCTACCACACCAGCACAATCTGAAACTGAAGTATTAGTCGCTGAAATTACTGTAACGGGAACCCAAGATCCAGAATTAATTGAAAAAGTCTATAGCGTTATTTCTACCCAACCCGGACGAACAACCACCCGGACTCAATTACAAAGAGATATTAATGCAATTTTCGCTACAGGTTTATTCCGAAATGTCAGAGCTCTCCCAGAAGATACCCCTTTAGGAGTACGAGTTACCTTTGAAGTAGAACAAAACCCCCTGTTAAAACAAGTTGTAATTGAAGGAGATACGGTTTTACCGGAAGAAATTATTAACGAAAGTTTTGGCGATCAATTTGATAAAACGATTAACTTAAATCAAATAGAAGTCGGAATCAGAAAAGTTAATCAATGGTATCAAGATAATGGCTATGTTCTAGCACAGGTTGTTGCTGCTCCCGTAGTCACACAAGAGGGCGTCGTTACCCTAGAAGTCGCAGAAGGAGTAATTGAAAATATTGGAATACGTTTCCTGAATAGTGATGGAGAAGCAATAGACGAAGAAGGAAAACCGATTTCGGGAAGAACCAGAGACTTTATTATCACCCGGGAAATTGAGTTAAAACCTGGGGATGTATTTAACCAAAAAACCGCACAACGGGATTTAGCCCGGGTGTTTGGTTTAGGAATTTTTGAAGATGTGCGCCTAGAATTAGAACCCGGAAAAGATAATCCTCGGGAGGCGGTAGTTATTGTTAATGTGATCGAAAAAACCACCGGATCACTCGCGTTTGGGGGGGGAATTAGTTCCGCCGCCGGATTATTTGGAACCTTGAGTTATCAGGAAATCAACTTAGGCGGTAATAACCAACGCTTAGGTCTTGACCTAGAAGCGGGAAATCGGATATTTCAAATGGATTTAAGTCTTACCGATCCGTGGATTGCCGGTGATCCCTATCGCACATCCTATACGATTAATGCCTTTAGACGTCGGACAATTTCCGTTGTTTTTGACAATGGCCCGCGAGAGGTCAACTTGGAAAATGGCGATCGCCCCCGGGTAGTCAGAACTGGAGGAGGGATTAGTTTTACCCGTCCCTTTGCGGATAATGTTTTCGCCGAACCCAATTGGGTCGCCTCCCTCGGATTCCAATATCAACGGGTGGAAATTACCGATTCCGATGGTGAAATTAACCGCAATGATGAATTTGGCAATCAACTCAGTTATAGCGGGAGTGGACAGGACGATTTATTCACCGTTCAATTCGGATTTGTTCAAGATCGCCGCAACAATAAACAACAACCCACCTCCGGCTATTTACTGCGTTTTGGTTCGGAACAATCCATACCCGTCGGTTCAGGAAGTATTTTAATGAATCGTTTGCGGGCCGGATATACCTTTTATGTTCCGGTGAAATTCCTCTCCGGTTTCATTCCCGAAGGCACTCAATCCCTGGCATTTAACTTCCAAGGCGGTACGGTCATCGGCAATTTACCCCCCTACGAATCCTTTCCTTTAGGGGGGACAACCTCGGTGCGCGGTTGGGAAGAAGGAGCGATCGCCTCCACTCGTAGTTTTATCCAAGCCTCCATTGAGTATCGTTTCCCCCTATTCTCTAGCTTTATTGGTGGTGCCCTCTTTGTTGATGCGGCAACGGATTTAGGTTCCCAAGGGACAGTTCCCGGTTCTCCTGGGGGGGTGCGAGATAAACCCGGAAGCGGTCTAGGTTATGGGGTTGGTGTCCGTCTACAAACTCCTTTAGGGCCCGTTAGAATTGATTATGGGATTAATAACGACGGAGATAGTCGAATTCATTTTGGTTTAGGAGAACGCTTCTAATTGGGTTGAGAGATTTTTTTGAAAAGATCCTGATTAGAAGCAATAGCCCAGGAATAAGTAAGAGTAGATGCACCCTGATGGTTTTCCTTCAACTTCGGTTGGGGGAATTTTTTTTTGAGAATATCCTGAATAGAATCAATCTTCAAGGAAGAAACAAAAGTAGATGCACCCTGATGGTTTCCTTCAACTTCGGTTGGGGGAATTTTTTTTTGAAAATATCCCGAATAGAATCAAAGGTGGAAATTTAATGATGTTCAAAAATACTAGGAAATTGCAATAAATCTAAAGTAACTATCACAGGTAAACAGGAAAAACACTGTTGTGCAAGGTCTAAACGTTCTTCTCGCTCTAACATAGAAACCAGCTTTTTCTGTACATTCAATAAATAGCGAACATCATTGGCGGCATAGTTTAATTGATTTTCCGATAAGTTAATTGCATTTCCCCAGTCCGAACTTTGGGAGGTTTTATCAAGTTCGACGTTTTCTAATTCCTGGACTAACTCTTTAAGTCCGTGTTTTCCCGTGTAAGTTCTCACTAATTTACTGGCAATTTTAGTACAGAAAATTGGATTAACTTCAATCTCTAAATGATAACGAATAGTCGCAATATCAAATCGAGCAAAATGGAATACCTTCAGAATATTAGGAGCTTCAAAGAGTTTTTTTAAATTAGGGGCTTCTTTTTGACCTTTAGCAATTCTAATTGCACTCACTTGACCTTTAGGATCGCAAATTTGAATTAAGCAAAGGCGATCGCGCCAAGGGACTAACCCCATGGTTTCCGTATCTACTGCTAAAGCATCGGCGGTTAGATATTCAGATAATAACGCTTCCGAAATATCCCCATCACAAACTTGAAAGTTAGCCATATTATTTTAAAATAGTTTTAATTAATTTTACCGTGGTTTGGCAAATATAGCAATGAGCGGGTTAAGGTATTAAACCTCTTTGTGTCTTCGTGTCTTTGTGGTTAAATTAACCCTGCTCAAAATACTAGCAATAACTACTATTGACCCATGCCTAACTATTGTTTTCTGACGAAAATCTGAGTAAAATAATACTCTCCTTTCGCATTTCTAACAATACCCACTCCCGTGAAATCATAATTTCCCACCATATTCCGTTGATGACCCGGACTTTCTATCCATCCTTCAACTGCCTCTTTTCCGGGGTTAGAATAACCAGAATTAAAAGCTACATTCTCGCCAATTTCTCGCCACGGGGCAAACTGACGAATTTTTTGAAATCGAGCTTCTGAGCCGCCATGACCAAAGGCAACTTGACCGTTAGCCATGGCATAGCTATGAATTCGGGACTGTTCACTAATATTAGGGTCAAGTTTTAACGGCGGTAAATTCTTAGATTTGCGATAGTCATTGACTTGCTGATGAACCGATAATTCCAATTGTTCAAGATTAGAAGAATTTGAAGCTAAAATAGGTTTTACCTCTATTAATGGCTGGGAAATTGAGTTGATTTCTGATAAAAATGTACATCCTCCCAATAATAAGACTATTCCCATTAAGGATAACTTATACATAGTTTTTCTGGCTATATTGTTGACGCGGTATCGTTGCGAGAGGTCTGGGAAATTGCGATCGCTTTTTTTTGCATATATCACAAACTTTAATTTTTGTCAATATATTTTTTTGTGGCTTTCGGTTTTTGTCCCAAAATTCGTGCATCGTAGAGTCGTAAATTCGTCAATATATAGCGCTACGCATTACAGTTAGGACACTTTTGAGTTCTGAAACCTTTTCACTGCTTACTGTTCCCTGTTCCCTGTTGCCTGTTCCCTAGCGCGTAGCGCTCTATACCTTGATATTATACGAAAGAATATACAAATATATAGCAACCGCTAGGCGTGGTTAGGACATAGAATTTCGGGAGTTTTATGTAGAAGTTTTCCGTATATTGTTCTGATCAGGTATATTATGTAGAAAGTTTCCATATAATGTATAGTTAGTAGCCGTTGAGTTGGGTCAGCGGCTTTGAGTTTATTTGTTAATTTGCAGTCTTCAGGCATCTATCAAAATTTTTGACTTTCTTCATGTACCTTGCTATCAAATGAATTCAGTATGACTAATACATCTGATATTACGTTTGTTTGTTGTGTAGAATCTGGAAGCCTTGAATCCCAAACTATCCGTATGATAGAAAGTCTACGTCGATATGGTGGAAAGTTTTCAACCGCTCCGGTGGTGGCTGTCACTCCTCGATTTGGGCCACCTTTAAGTCGAAAAACTTGTCAAATTTTAGATCGATATGAAGTTGAACATCTAGTCCTTCGCTCGGATATAGGGAATACTCGTTACTCCTGGAATCATTTTATGAATAAACCACACGCCATCTTAGCAGTAGATGATAGATCTAAGTCTGAGGCAATCGGTTGGCTAGATAGTGATCTTTTATTTATTGGTGAAGCAGAGCAACTGAATTTACGAGCAGATGAAAGTTTTCTTGCTTGCACAACAGACTCATCGGGAGGGACAACTGGTTTGACCGATCCTATGGAACCTTACTGGCTATCGGCTTGCAAGGCACTGAATTTAGATATTGAATTGCTACCCTGGGTAACGACAGAAAAGGGACAAGTTCGGATCAGATACTATTTCAATAGCGGTATGTTTATTTATCGACGAGAAACAAGTTTTGCTAATCAATATCTCAAAAATTGCACAAAGATATTAGATGCCTATATTTCATCCAAAGTATGTGGTTTTTTCTATACTGATCAAGTTGCTTTGGGGTTGACAGCTTTTCAACTAAGTTTATCTTGGCGATCATTGGCTCTCTCTCACAACTTCACGATGACTCCTAAGGAACACAAAATATTTTATATGGAAGAATTATTCAAGGAAGCCAGGATTGTACACTACCACGGTGCAATGTGGCCTGCATCGTGGCCTGTATTTCTTGAATGTTTTTGTAATACGCATCCAGAAGTAGGAGAGTGGTTAGCGTCGTTGGGGCCTATGAGCAATTCTGCACCCTGGCAGTGGCGTCTCTTGAGTAAATTACTTAAAACTGTGAGATCACGTACTGAAAATACTTACAATCGAAATTGTCAGATTGTTTGAAATGATAATTCAAGTGTGATCGGTGGCTTACAGGCTAGGTTAACGAAGTGCGATCGCTTGCTAAATCTCCTCTAGGTTCATAACTGATTTATCTATTGAAAATGACCGAAAAAACTCTCCTAGAGGAAATTGTTAATTGCCCCCATGCACGACAATGCTTAGGGGATTCTGCTGGTGAAAACCCGTGTCGTGCAATTGTTGAGTATCAAAATACCCTCAGCTTAAAAAAATTCCAAGTTCCTGAACCGTGGAGTGGGCAAATAGAGAAAGCACCTATTCTATTTCTCAGTTCCAATCCATCCATTGGTGGTGATGAGGTTTATCCTACTTGGGATTGGTCATCGAGAGAAGTCCATGATTATTTTAATCATCGTTTTGAAGGCAGACATAAAACCTGGATTCTGGATGGGACAAAATCGTTGCGAACAGATGGAACCTATAGTCGCGCGACTAAATTTTGGGCAGCAGTGAGGCAACGTGCGATTGAACTTCTTCAACGGGATGTGATCCCGGGATTCGATTATGCGCTAACAGAAATTGTCGATTGTAAATCTCGTAAAGAAAGCGGTGTGGAACAAGCGCAAGAGCAATGTGTACGAACCTATCTAAGGAGGATTTTAGAACTAGCAAAAGCAAGAGTGATAGTCGTCTTAGGAGCACGTGCAAGACAAGTTATTCAAAGGAAATTTGAAATTCCCCCAGAAAAATTGCTATCTGAATCGATTGAAATAGGGGCGAATCAAAGATTGTTTACGTTTCTTCCCCATCCAAATGCGCGAGGTGAGCGTTCTTTTGCTAAGTGTTTACAAAACGATGAACTTGAAACGCTACGTGCTGCTTTGCGACAGAACCAATAATGTAGGCACAGATGCGGGCAGTCGAACAATATCCATGTACACCGAGTTGAAAGGTTATCGGTTACAATTCAGAATTGTTTGTGGCGGGTGATCGGCAACGTTGGGCTGCTTGATCACTGTTGAAATCAATAACCTTATAGTGTCACCCATCCTACAAACAATTTTGCTTTTAATGCCTGATTTAACTGTTAGGATGGTTCAGGAATTTTTGCACGGTTTGTACATCCTTATCTCCTCGTCCTGAACAATTTAAAACAATCCGAGGACTGCCTTCTAATTGCGGGCAAAGGGTTTCTAAATAGGCGATCGCATGGGCGGTTTCCAAGGCGGGAATAATTCCTTCTAAACGGGATAACCGTTGAAACGCATCCAACGCTTGTTGGTCAGTGACGCTGTAATATTCCGCCCGACCCAAATCTTTTAAATAACTGTGTTCTGGCCCCACACCCGGATAATCTAAACCCGCACTAATCGAATGGGCCTCCATAATTTGGCCATCATCATCCTGTAATAGATAACTCATCGCCCCGTGTAACACTCCCACCCGGCCATGGGTGAGGGTGGCAGCGTGTTTCCCCGTTTCCACCCCTGACCCGGCGGCTTCAACCCCGATCAGACGCACCGAGGTTTCATTAACAAACTCATTAAACAGCCCCATGGCGTTAGAACCGCCTCCGATACAGGCTAACAAAATATCGGGTAAACCCCCCCATTTTTCTAAACTTTGGGCGCGAGTTTCCGCCCCGATCACATGATGAAAGTCCCGCACCATCATCGGATAGGGGTGTGGCCCGGCAACGGAACCGAGAATATAATGGGTCGTTTCTACATTGGTTACCCAGTCGCGGATCGCTTCGGAAGTGGCATCCTTCAGGGTTCCGGTTCCGGCTTCCACCGGGCGAACTTCCGCCCCTAACAGTCGCATTCTAAACACATTCAGGGCTTGACGTTCCATGTCGTGAATGCCCATATAAATCACGCAGTCTAGGCCATAGCGGGCGCAAACCGTCGCCGTGGCTACCCCATGTTGACCCGCCCCGGTTTCAGCAATGACCCGCCGTTTGCCCATTTTCTTGGCTAACAGAGCTTGGCCGAGGGCGTTATTAATTTTATGGGCGCCCGTGTGGTTGAGGTCTTCCCGTTTCAGATAAATTTGCGGGCCTGTGCCGTCGGGTTTAACATAGTATTGGGTGAGGCGTTCAGCGAAATACAGAGGGCTGGGTCGTCCCACATAGTCTTTCAGCAGGCTTTGTAGTTCCGCTTGGAATTGGGGATCTTGGCGATAATGGTTATAGGCCGTTTCCAGTTCCGCTAGGGCGGGCATTAAGGTCTCTGGGACATATTTGCCACCAAATTGTCCGAAGCGTCCGAGGGCGTCTGGGCGTTGTGTAGCGGCGGGTTTGGGGTTAGGAGGTAAGGGAGTGGTAGTCACGGCGAGTGGAGAATTATGAATACTGAACAATTTTTTAATTATAGATCGAGTCTCACCGAATGTAGTAAGCCCTTTAGGGCTGAGTCCTGAAGGACTAACTACGAGGGGAAAAGCGATCGCTTCTTCCCAATTAAATAATGGTTGATCATCACTAAGCTGAATCAACCGACCCTGATCTCAATTTTTCGGTAACAACTGCCAAACCTTGAGGGTATCGTCAAAACTACCACTCACTAAAGTATGGTTTTTAGGGTTGAATGTCACATTTACCCAAGCCCGATGTCCTTTAAAGGTTCCCATCATTTCTCCGTTTTCTACCTGCCAAAGTTTCACGGTTCCGGCAAAATCCCCACTGGCTAGGGTTTGACCATCGGGACTAAAGGCAACGGACTGCACCTTATCCCCATGACCCAAAAGAATTTGGGCGGGGGTATTACTAAAATATTCCGACTCTAGGGCTTTTAAATCCCATAACTTAATCGAATGATCCCAACTTCCCGTGGCTAAACTTTGACCATCGGGACTAATCGCCACCGACCAAATTGCCTCGGAATGGGCTTTAAATGTCCGCAATAATTGTCCCGTGTGCCAGTTCCAAATATCTACAATCCCGTTACTCCCGCCACTAACCAGGGTTTGATTATCCTGACTAAAAGCCAGGGACTGCACCTCCGTTCCATAGCCGGGTAACGTCCTGACGGTTTTTCCGGTGAATATATCCCATAGCCGAATGGTTTGGTCACGTCCCACACTCGCCACCTGCTTTCCATTGGGACTAATAGCAACGGCATAAACCCATCCTTGATGACCATAGAGCATTTTTTTCTGACGGCCAGTCCACAAGTCCCAAACTAAAATCGTTTGATCACCACTGCCACTCACTAAAGTCCGACCATCGCCACTGATAGCTAAGGTTCCCACGGGTTGAGAATGTCCCAACAGCGTATTAATTAATCCTCCGGTTTCCGCATCAATAATCCGAATTGACCCGTCGGTATTCCCATAAACCACAAATTGACCATCGGGACTGACGGCCACCGACCACACCGGGCCGATATTCTGTACCAATGTCCGCATCGCTGGACTCGGTTGGGGGAGAATTGGGGTAAAAGTCTCCGGGGGGGAAACCGAAATATCGGGAATTTGATAAATGGGTTCTACCGGTTCCATGGGTTTCAAGTTCGGTTGGGGAAGCCTGGAACTCATGAATAGGGATAATATCGCTAAAGCCGCGCCCCCTAAAGCGGTTAACGTCCATTGATGTGGGCTAACTTGGGGGAGTTTCACCGGAATTGGCCCGGATTTTAAATCTTGGATGACCTCAACCGCCGAAACATAGCGTTTAGTCGGGTCACGTTCAATTAGTCGATTCAGAATTAGAGTTAGGCGGCGACTAATGGGGGTTTTTAGATAATCTTTCCAGATCCAAGAATTGGTTTTAATATTCCATAAATCAAAAGGACTCATTTGAGTCAGTAGATGTAAACAAGTCACCCCTAAACTATAGAGATCATTTTTGGGGCTAACTTCTCCTTGTAGTTGTTCGGGGGAAATATATTCGGCGGAACCTTTTAGGGGATTAACTCCAGCAAAATCGACTAAAACCAGTTGTTTTTTGATCGGGGAATTCGGATGAGAAACGGGACGACGAATAATATTTTCTGGTTTAATATCTCCATGAACTCTATTTTTATGGTGAATTGACTCCAGAATGGGCAGAATGGCACTCAATAAATCCCAAATTTGCAGTTCTGAAAAAACACCTTCTTGTTCAAGTTCTTCGGCTAAATTGCGTCCGGGGATATAATCTTGTACGAGATAACTATAGCTATTGTCTTCAAAACAGGCCAATAATTCAGGAAGGGCTGGATGTTGACTAATCTGGTCTAGGGTTTGGGTATATAGACGAAACTCCACACTCGCCTCGGGGAGAGCGCGGGGAGCATCCAGACATTGTTTAATCACACATCGCGGTTGAGTCGGTTTGTCCTCATCAATCGCCAAAAAGGTTCGGTAACAATGGCTTTGACCCAAAACTCGAATCATACGATAGCGGTGTTTGAGGCGCAGTTCCGACCCGCAACTCTGACAGGTAATGGCGTGGGTCGGGTTCTGGGGGTTCTGACATTGGGGGTTGATGCAGTAACTCATAACCAGAATTTGTTAATATATTTCTCTATGATAAGTCTTTCTGAAACTTTGGGTTAATTCAGTCATCAGTAGAGACGTGCCATGGCGCGTCTCTACCAATTGTTAGTTTATTACCCATTACCCATTCCCCATTACCCATTCCCTGTTCCCTGTTCCCTGTTCCCTGTTCCCTGTTCCCTATTCCCTGTTCCCTATTCCCTGTTCCCTATTATTTAACATGACTTTAATTCGTATTGTTCCATCTTGGGAAATTTCTGAAAATCAGATTACACCCGAGTCTGTTTTTATGAATCGTCGCCGATTTATGAAAAGTTTAATTGGGGCTGGGTTAACAGCATCAGCACTTTCTTTAACCGGATGTCAAGCTACCTCAAAAACTGGAAACCCCGCTAATAATTTAGTGCAAGAGATTTCCGATTTTAACAAAAATCCTAATTTTGCTAACGTGAATCGTCCGATTACAGCCGAAGATTTAGCCACAAAATATAATAATTTTTATGAATATGGCGGAACCAAATCGATTTGGCAAGCCGCCCAAGCCTTACCTTTAGAAGATTGGAAAGTTGAGGTTTCAGGATTAGTTAAAAATCCGACTACCTATACTTTAGAAGATCTTCAGAAAAAATTTCCTTTAGAAGAACGAATTTATCGCTTTCGCTGTGTGGAAGCTTGGGCAATGGTTGTGCCTTGGTTGGGATTTCCCATGCGGGCATTAATGGCGGCGGTTGAACCCAATTCTGATGCTAAATTTGTCCGGTTTACTTCTTTTTATGATCCTAAAATTACCCCAGGGCCAGGATTTTGGGCGAATGGTTATCCCTGGCCCTATACCGAGGGATTAAGAATAGAAGAAATGGCAAATGATTTAGCCTTTTTTGCCGTGGGAATGTATGGAAAAACCCTCCCGAAACAAAATGGCGCTCCTTTACGGATGGTCTTGCCTTGGAAATATGGATTTAAGGGGGCGAAATCCATTGTTAAAATTGAATTTTTAAATCAAAAACCTGCAACTTTTTGGAATACTTTAGCCTCGGATGAATATGGTTTTGAGGCGAATGTTAACCCCAGTAAACCCCATCCCCGTTGGTCACAAGCCACGGAACGAATTGTCAGCAGCAAGCCGAGTTTTTCTTGGGAAAAACAGCCGACCTTACCCTATAATGGTTATGGGGAATATGTGGCTAGTTTGTATTCTTAATCTACATAGGTAGGGATAATTCATGAATTACCCCTACCAAAACTCCGTTGCCTGTTCCCTATTTGTTAATTATGTTTTCAAATGTCCACAATGTTGTTTTAAACAGGTTTCTAACAGCTTGCCATCAAAAATAATTGGCAGAAAATGAATACTTTTGACTTCTCGAAAATAGAATAAAATCGGTACGGGAGTCCAGAATATTTCCCAGTTTGTCCAGTCTTGATAGGGGAACCGACGGAGTAGTTTACCTGAACGATAAACGTCTAAATCCGTCGGGGTAAATTGTAGACGAATTAGGGCAGTTTGTACTAACAGAAAGAGGGCAAAAATTGCGATCGCTAAACTTACCCATCTTTGAATTAAAAATAGGGGAAAAGCACTAATGAACAATACCATCGGAATAATATAATTTGGAGGTAATTCAACAATATTAGCCGTTTGGGTCGTGGGGGTCGTTGTCATTGGTTATGCTTAAATCAAGATTACCCAAATTATAAAGGGTGCGTGCTGTATTAGTCTCCACACCCTAGGGAAAAATCGGGAGGTGAGCATTAACCCTTGATGGTGCTGCCCATTCCTTAAAACATCATCCAAGACAGGAAAAAATCGAGGATAAAAATAGAGAATAGGGCGGTAACAACGGCAGTTGTTGTGGACTCACCCACACCGTTTGCCCCTCCGGTTGAGCCCCCAAGGGGTTCCAATAATGGCAATAGTCGCCTATAGTTGATTCATCTATTATTGTTACCAAAACTCTTTTTGAATTAGGTTAAATTCTTTCCATGGCAGATATTGTTGATATTGCTGTAGGTGCGGGTTCATTTACAACTCTGGTGGCCGCTGTTCAAGCCGCAGGTTTAGTGGAGGCCTTAAAAAGTCCTGGCCCTTTTACTGTGTTTGCACCCAATGACGAAGCGTTTGCAAAACTTCCCCCTGGAACCGTACAAACCTTAGTTCAAAATCCACCGCAGTTAGCCAGAATTCTCAAATTTCATGTGGTTTCGGGTAAACTAACAAAAGCCGATTTAGAAAAATTAGGTTCTGTTACTTCTTTAGAAGGTTCACCCATTCCGATTAACTGTTCCGATGGTTTTGAAGTTAAAAATGCCACGGTACTTGCACCGAATATTGAAGCGGATAATGGGATTATTCATGTCATTAATACCGTAATTTTAATGGGTTAATTAATTGGGAAAAATAACCCATAAGGGCGAGGTTTACTCGCCCAAACCATCAGTTTAAATTAATCAAAAAATCTCTATCAAGATTACTAATTATTAACCAAGGATAACAAAATTTGAGTCAATTAAAAAAACGG
This sequence comes from Candidatus Obscuribacterales bacterium, assembly GCA_036703685.1. Classification (GTDB taxonomy): domain Bacteria; phylum Cyanobacteriota; class Cyanobacteriia; order Cyanobacteriales; family Microcoleaceae; genus Planktothrix. The sequence continues at coordinate 425 of DATNRE010000338.1, read as the reverse complement.
ACGGCGGTTGAATTATTTGCCGGAATTGGAGGATTTCGTTTGGGCTTAGAAGCCAGTCAAATTCAAACTATTTGGGCTAATGATATCAATGAATTGTGTTGTCAAGTTTATCAAAGCAATTTTGGCAAAAATTCAATTGTGTTAGGAGATATTCAAATTATCAATATATCGGATATTCCTGACCATGATTTATTAACCGCAGGATTTCCCTGTCAACCTTTTAGTTCCGCAGGTAAAAAATTAGGAATTCGAGATCAAGTTCGCGGAACCCTATTTGAAAAAATTGTAGAAATTATAGATACGAAAAAACCACAGTATTTTTTATTAGAGAACGTCAAACGTATTTTAACGATGGAACAGGGACACCATTTTAAAATTATTTTAAATGCTTTAGCGTCTCTTAATTATTTCATTGAATGGCGAAT
>DATNRE010000337.1:0-9624 GCA_036703685.1 Candidatus Obscuribacterales bacterium | reverse complement strand
CTTAGACTCAAGTTGTTCTCGATGGGTAATATAACTATCTTCTAACTGAGGAGAAATATAGCCTAACGGCAAAGGTTTTGTTCTCCATTTTTCCTGGGTTTCTTCATCAGGAACCGTTAAAGATAATATCGTTTTTGCCTTAAATTCCGGGGCTAATTTGGTTAATTCATTTTGCAATTTAACTTCATTAACCTCCTGATCACCCCGAATACTAATTAACACTAAAACCGTTGTCCCATTATCATAAACCACTTGATACAGAACATTTTTAACAATTTGAGTCGGAGAACAGTTCAAGAATTTAGCTAAACTGGCAATAGTGTTAGTATTCGGAGTTTCTAACTTTTGATATTCGGTAAAGCTAGAAGGTTCAGCATCAACCGGATGGGATGTGGCTTTTTCCGTATTAGCGGCATATTTGCCATCTTCAGTATAGAGAACTTCATCTTCTCCCGCTTCTGCTAATACCATAAATTCTTGAGAACCTGACCCTCCAATGGCTCCAGAATCGGCTTCTACCGCTCGATATTGTAACCCACAACGGCTTAACATATTCCGATAGGCTTGATCCATATCCCGATAGGTTTTCTTCAAACTTTCCTCATCGCTATGGAAAGAATAACCGTCTTTCATAATAAATTCCCGACCCCGCATTAAGCCAAACCGAGGACGAATTTCATCTCTAAATTTTGTTTGAATTTGATATAAATGAAGGGGTAATTGTTGATGGGAACGAATCATCTCTTTAGCAATCGTTGTGATTACTTCCTCATGGGTTGGGCCTAATGCTAATTCTCGCTTCCGGCGGTCGGTGAGGGAAAACATAATCCCCTCCGCTTTGGTATAGGTATCCCAGCGTCCCGACTCGCGCCAAAGTTCGGCGGGTTGGACTTGGGGCAGTAGACATTCTTGGGCGCCGGTGGCGTTCATTTCTTCTCGGACAATTTGAGAGACTTTTTGCAGCACTCGCCACATCAGGGGAAGATAGGCATAAATTCCACTTCCAATGCGCCGAATATATCCCGCCCGGACTAATAGTTTATGACTGGGAATTTCCGCTTCTTTGGGATCTTCGCGCAGGGTGACAAATAGCATTTGAGAGAGTCGCATTTTTATGTTTCCTAAAATTAAAGACCAATTTATTATTATCGCAGAATTGTGTTAAATTCGATTATCCTAATTTAAGGAACCACAAAGGCACTAAGACACTAGGAAATTAGAAGAATCATTGCTGTGTTCAAAAACCCAGAAAACTAATTAATCTATCTTGGTTTTCTATACCTTATGGATTTTATTATTCTTTAATTTCTCCTAATTAATTTTAGGCGGAAATACTTTAGTTAAATCTAAGGTTAAATCAGGAAAACAGGGTAAGGTGACAGACTCGTTAGGTAAATAAATCAATTTACTGCGATAACCAAACTCTCCTTGTAAGTTTTGATAGGGTTGACAATAACATTCTAAACAAAAATCAACTAAATTAAATATCCAATAATTGGTAATATTATTCTCAGCATAAACCGATAGTTTTGTGGTTTGATCATAGTCTAAAGATGAATCAGAAATTTCAATCAAGAGTAGAATATCTTCTGTATGGGGATGACTGCTCAAATAGTCATCTTCTTTATTTTTAAGAATTACAACATCTGGCTCAGGTTCACTATAGTTAGATAAAATAATAGGATCTTGACCCTGTAAAGTTGCACCCTTACCAATTATGTTAGCTAATTCTCTAGTTAACCGTCTGTTTACAGTTGCGTGAAGCATTCCTTTTGCTGCCATTTCAATTATTTCTCCGCGAATGAGTTCAATTTTATCCTCTTTTTTGAAAAAGCCTAATTCAGTTAGGCGATGATAGTCTTCGATGGTAAATTTTTTAACAGTTGCGATCGCCATAATTTTAATATTAATAAAGATAATTAATTATAATTCAAGTTTAAATTTTGTGCAATTGTTTTTTGAGTGGGCTATGCCCAGCCCACCCATCGTTTACCAAATAAAGGGAATTAAGCGAGTTGAGTTATTCTGATATTCTTGATAATTAGGATATTTTTCTGACATGGTTTTTTCTTTAGCAAAAATTCGCTGTAAATAAAGAATCAGAATCAACCCAGGAACAATATAAGCCCACGGAGAACCTGCTACAATTGCAAAACTGAGATAGCGTAATAAATCCCCAAAATAGTTAATATTTCGAGAAAATCGCCAAATACTATCTTGAACTAACCCCTCACCATATTGTTTGGCGGTTAATTTCTGTACATCGGCCGCCGCATTAATTAAACTGCCAAAATAAAATAGAGGAATTGCAATGGCAACGGTAATAAAAGAAATTGGAATGGGATTGATAAAAGCCAAATATCCGGGTAAAGTGTATAAACATCCAACAATCATTAGAACTAATATAAATCCTACGACTCCTTTAGATTCAGTAAAAATTGATTTTGATCGTTGGGGATAAAACCATTGTTCAATTAACCACCACAAACAATAACTAATGTGAAAACAGAGATAAATGACCTGTCGCCAGTCCTGAATTCCTAAGACTAAAGCAAAACCAATAAGTAAAATAATGGTTGTTACTTTGGCAATATTAATGGCGGTTAATTCAGTCATTTTAAACGGAGAATGGGTTGTATTTTCCATGTTTTTTCAGGATAGATCTAAGGATGAATTAAAATAGTTCTGTCCCTTCAAACTGTTTGATATTTTGCAATTTGGCGGACTCTCCACAGGTGCGAGGAGTGGGTAACATTTTACCCGGGTTAGCTAAACCTTTAGGGTTAAAAACTGTTCTTACCCATTCCATGGTTTCTAAATCAACTTCGTTAAACATTTGGGGCATATAACATTTTTTATCCGCACCAATACCATGTTCTCCCGATAAACTTCCCCCCACTTCTACACATATTTTAAGAATTTCGCCACCAATTTCTTCAACGGTTTCTAACGCACCTGGAACGGAATTATCATATAAAATTAAAGGATGTAAATTCCCATCTCCCGCATGAAAGACATTGGCGATCCGATATCCATATTTTTCTCCCAGGGCTTCAATTTCTTTGAGAACATAAGCCATTTTTGTCCGGGGAATCACCCCATCTTGAACATAATAATCAGGACTGACATGACCCGCAGCAGCGAAGGCAGCTTTGCGTCCTTTCCAAATTTTTAACCGATCTTCTGCATTACTAGCAGTAGTAATATTTCTCGCCCCATTATTGATACAAATTTCACTCACCCGTTGTTTATTAGTATCAACTTCCACCTGTAAACCATCTAATTCAACTAATAGAATTGCCCCCGCATCCCGAGGATATAAACCAATTTTTACCACATCTTCAACGGCATTAATACTGAGGTTATCCATGATTTCCATACCCCCAGGAATAATCCCCGAACTAATAATATCAGAAACCGCAGATCCAGCCGATTCTAAATTGGTAAAATCTGCTAATAAGACACAAATTGATTCGGGTGCTTTTAAGATTCTTAAGGTAATTTCAGTGGCAATGCCTAACGTCCCTTCTGAACCGACAAATAACCCGGTTAAATCATATCCCGGCATTTCGGGAATATCACCGCCAATATCCACAATATCACCATTGGGAGTAACAATTTTTAAGCCCAAAATATGGTTAGTTGTCACCCCATATTTTAAACAATGAACGCCACCGGAATTTTCGGCAACATTTCCCCCAATAGAACAAATAATTTGACTAGAAGGGTCAGGAGCATAATAAAAACCTGCCCCACTAACTGCTTGTGTGACCCAATTATTAATTACTCCTGGTTGGACAACAACGCGCTGATTTTCTAGGTCAATATTTAGAATTTTTCGCATTAAAGCGGTGACAATTAAAACACAATCTTCTACGGGTAAAGCACCCCCAGAAAGTCCAGTTCCTGCCCCTCTAGCGACCCAAGGAATCAAATTGCGATCGCAAATTTTAACAACTTCTGCTACTTCTTCAGTGGTTTTGGGAAGCACCACTAAAGCGGGACGTTGACGATAGCTAGTCAGTCCATCACATTCATAAACCAGTAATTCTTCTCGACGTTGAATCACGCCTTTTTTCCCAACAATAACCTCAAATTGTGGAATTAAGGGTTGCCAGTTTCGGGTTGCTTTTGATTGGGTAGCGACCATAGGAATAATAATTAGGAGAATTATGGATAGTTTATATTATATCGTTTTTGAGGAATATTTTTATGATTGATTTTAGGCATTCATTTGAATCGGGAGATCGATAACAAATTCACATCCTTCTCCTTCCTTAGAATTACAACTTAATGTTCCTTGGTGTTTTTGAACAATAATTTCATAGCAGGTTGTTAACCCTAAACCCATTCCTTGACCCACGGGTTTAGTGGTAAAAAATGGGTTGAATAATTGGGATTTTACGGTTTCTGACATTCCTATGCCATTATCTTTAATTCTAATTCTGACTTGATCGGAGTTAATTAATTCGGTGATAATCCAGATTCTGGGGGGAATATCAGGAGCAATTTCTGAACCAACGCCCAACGCTAAAGCATCTATTGAATTGCTTAATAAATTCAGAAAAACTTGATTAATCTGACTAGCATAACAGGTGACATGAGGTAATTTATTATAAGATTTGATAATTTTAATTTCAGGTCTTTTTTCTTCCGCCCTCAAGCGATATTGTAATAGCAGTAATGTACTATCAAGTCCTTGATGTAGGTCTACGGGTTTAATATCCGATTCTCCCAAGCGAGAAAAAATTCTTAATGCTAGAATAATAGTTCTAATTCTCTCCGTGCCTCGTTGCATCGACCCCAGAATATTTTGAAGATCATTAGCAACAAATTCTAAATCAAATTCTTCTAAGATTTTTTGAATATTTGCACTGGGTTGAGGATATTCTTTTTGATATAAATAAATTAAATTTAACAAGTCTTGAATATATTGTTGAGTGGGAGATAAATTTCCTGAAATAAAGCTAATTGGATTATTGATTTCGTGAGCAATTCCAGCGACAAGTTGCCCTAAACTCACCATTTTCTCTTTTTGGATAAGTTGAGATTGAGTAGATTTTAATTCATCAAGAGTTAATTTAAGTTGAGAATTTTGTTGCTTTAATTGACTTTGTAAGCGTTGAATTGTCAGTTGATTTTGAATCCTAATTAAAACTTCTTCAAATTGAAACGGTTTAGTAATATAGTCTACTCCACCCGCTTTAAATGCTTTAACTTTATCTAAAACATCATCTAAAGCACTTAAAAAAATAATAGGGATATTACGGGTATGTTCATCTTTTTTAAGCTGTTCACAAATTTCATAGCCATTCATTTCAGGTAAATTAATATCCAATAAAATTAGATCGGGTAGAACAGTTTTAACGGCGGTCAATGCCATTTTTCCATTAATAGCTTTCCGCACATTATATCCCTGACTCCCCAGCATTTCAGACAAGAATCTCAAGTTATCTGGAATATCATCAACAATCAGAATATCAGGTTTCGGTGTACTATTTGAATAGGAATTCATATTAGATATTTAAGATAGGGTATAGAAAATAGTAATTGTTGTCCCATTTTTGAAAAAGGCAAGTAATTCCTGCTGCTCTGAAAAAGTTAATTATGTTTTTTCTGTTCCCTAGTTTATATTCCCTATTTTAACTATTAATCTAGGATGATTATAAAATTTTCATTAGGGACATTAACAGAATATCAGACAGCACCCTATGTCCATTATAATAACATTATAATAATTTTTTGCCAGTGTGGAAGACAAAAATAGTTTTTATATAGAATAATTAAATCAAGGATATAATAGATCTATAGGATTTTTATTCAAACTGTAATTCCCAAAATAAGAGTGCATATTAAAGAGTGTATACTAGAAAAAAGCTATTATGGAGCCATTTTAAATGTCAACCCTGCTAGAAAGAATCACAATCAATCCTAGGCAATGTGGTGGTCGTCCCTGTATTCGAGGGATGAGAATTCGGGTGTCCGATGTGTTAGATTTGTTTGCGGCTGGGCTAACTGCTGAAGATATCTTAGAAGAAATGCCTGATCTCGAAGCAGATGATTTAAAAGCTTCTCTTTTGTATGCCTCGCGGAAACTGAATCACCCGGTATTAGTAGCATGAAAATCTGGGTAGATGCACACCTATCTCCTGCAATAGCAACCTGGATTACCAACACATTTGGAGTGACAGCATTAGCATTGCGAGATCTTGGACTCAGAGATGCTGAAGATCCTGAAATCTTTGAAGCAGCAAAAGCACAGGGAGTCATTATGATGACTAAAGATAGTGACTTTGTTGATTTAGTTGAGCGACTGGGTTCACCGCCACAGATTATTTGGTTGACTTGTGGTAAGCTGTTGTGCATTTAAACTGTGATTATAGCATTACCTTTGTTTTTAAGTTTACGTCCCCATTTAATAGATAACTGTCCCTCATTTAAAAGCTGATGCAATAAACACTCTAGCTCATCAACTGATTTAAAGAGTCGATTAGCAATATATTCTTTAGCTGAATGCCAGACCAATTCAATTAAATTATAATCTGGACTATATTCTGGAAGAAATTCTAAATAGATATTCGGCATTTCTGCTTTGATTTTTTCTAGGTATTCTTCTTTTTTGTGAAAACTTGCATTATCAAGAATAATGACAATCTTGGCTCCTTTTTCTACAAATTCTTCTGCTTGATTTCCCGCTAATACCCACTCATGAATTAGCTCTTGATAAAAACTTTTTAACACTTGATAAAAATTATTTGCATTCCCTTTATCCAGAAATTCTACAAATCTTTTTTTGTCCGAGTACCTCAATCCTCCCATAACATTAACTTTTCCTTTTCTTCTGTCTCCTCTAATCTTTCTCCTCTTTCCTTTTTTACACCAGTTCTTTCTTTTTATTACTCTTAAATTAAATCCATTTTCATCCCAAAACCATACCTGTAATTGTTCTGGACTTTCTTTTGTTATTTTTAAATAATCTTCTATTTTATTTTTAAATAATTTCCTTTTTTCTGGATCTCTTTTCTCTTCCAAGCTATACTTTGCCCACAAGTAAACATACTTTTTTTTCTTTAATATCCTTCTCACTTGTGAACCACTTAATTTTATTTCTGTGATTTGTTCTAAATAAGTTGCCAATCTTTCTCCTGTCCATCTCCCAAATTCATATCCTAATTCTTCCGGTTCTTTTTCTACAGTTTCTAATAATATCTCTATATATTTATCTGTGGCTTTTCTATAATTTCCTTTCATTCTTTCATCTTTTAGGCTTTCTAACTTGTCCGGATCTCCATGTACACACCAATAACATACTTTATTTATTGAACATCCCAAAAAATTGGCAATTTCACTTTGTTTTTTACCATCATTTAGCAATAGTAGAATCAAGATTCTTTCTCTAATTTGTCCATTTTCTTCCTCTTTCAATCTTTTCTGTAGTTTCTCTACTTGCTTTTCATTTAAGTGATTTTTAGCAGGCATCTTTTTATTGATTTTTCTAAACTTAGTTTTTCATTATACCCTATTTAGATGCTTAACAGCTTACCATTTATATTTTATCAACCACCGGGCCGTAATTGGTGGGATCGGCTTCATAATTAGGAGCAAAAATCCGAATTCCGGCTGTGGCACAACAATCTCGGATATTTTCATTCAATTGGGAGTAAGCTTGTTCAATTCCTTTTGAAGTTTTGCCCTGAAAATACTCCATATTCATATAGGCATTGAGCAAATAGGTAACGTAAACTTCGTTTAGTTCCCCTTGTAGTACGAAAGGTGGCGGAGATTCCAGCATTCCTTCCGTACGCAGCGCCGCTTGGATCAAAGCCTCGTAAGCTTCGCGCCAAGGGACTTCATACCCTAAATACACCGTCGTCCGTAGGATCAAAGGCTGGTTTAATTCTCGATGGCTAAAACTGAAATTTTCAATCGAACTGGTGCTAATTTGAGAATTGGGAATACTAACAACGACATTCGTAGGAGTCAGGATACGAGTTACCAGCAGGGTGGTTTCCAGAACTTTCCCAGAGATATCGCCAATTTTAATCCGATCGCCCACCCGAAATGCCCGAGTATAGATCAGAACACTACCAGAAACCAGATTAGAAATAACAGAGGTAGAGCCTAGAGAAATCAGCAGCCCTAAAAAGACAGATATCCCTTGAAACGCAGGAGACTGGAATCCCGGCAATAACGGAAAGATAATCACTGCCGCCAAAGCAATAATTAAAAAATTAACCAGCTTTTGGGTAGCATCAGCCCACTCGGCATAGAAGCCCGGCAAAGAAAATGTCCCGGTACTCAATTCTCGGAAGAACGGTTTCGATAGGCTCAGAAGAAATTTGGTCGCAACAATGACGAGGATAATTGTTAACAAACTGGGCAAATAATTGATAAAAGCTTGCCACCCCGTTTGTAATGTGGCTACAAAATAGCCCTCCAAGGTTTTGGCTAATCTCCTCGTCCAAGGGAATTGTCTCAGGACAAAGGGAAAATAGGCAGCCAACAGCCCCAGAATCATCGCCACCTGCACCAGCCGAACCAGCCAAAGAATGATATTGTCTAATTGGTTGGCACGAATCAGTTCCCAATTGCCAAACCGCACGGGGCGAATATAAGATTCTTCCCAAATTTTGAGTCTCTGGTCAATTCTGGCAAAGACGTTATTCGTCATTAATAAAATAATAATCAGAGCCACCGTAGCTAAAACACTCCACAAACTAGCACGCAGCAAATATTCCAGACTCCTTTGCTGTCGGTAGCGACTGACTCCCGCCTTGATTTTTTCTAAATACAATGCGGCTAATTCGGGGCGGGGTTTGCCCGCTATTTGGGCATCGGCGCTGGAGATAGTGGTTAAAAAAAGATTGCCAGCACGAATTACCGTTAAGGGAATGCCGTCCTTGTCCCCCGTATAGATTTCAAGTTCATTAAGGGATAGGGCTTGGTTGTCAGCAAAATCCTTCAAGCTTTGGCTCATGCGTTGAGAACGTTCTGAAGGAGACGAACCGCCTAATTCAGTTTCAATCACAAATAAAGTTTCGTTCTCTAGTATTACAGACCCACGGTTAGACTCAATTGCGGGTACATTGGGTTGAGGTGATGGAGAATTCTGTGCTACCACTAGGGGGATGGCGGTGACCATCAGAAAGGTAACTAGCAGCCAGGTGATAAAAATTTGTCCAATTTTTTTCATAACTTTTAGCATTCTAAATAGTATACATTTCAAGCCATCTAGCCCCCTAGCCCCCAAAATTGGGGGGAAATTCTAGCCCCCTAGCCCCCAACATTGGGGGGAAAATAAATAATTAGGACTTTTTAGGGCGATTGCTATTATCATTGGTATGCGATCGCCTACTTTTGAAACGCTATATAGCCTGCTTGCGTAAGTCCTGAGATATTTAGCCCATAATTTGTAGGTAAACCTGGGTAAAATCCTCAATTACCAATGCTACCCCCAAATCTTTTAAACGATTAGGATCATGGGTAGAAGCAACCCCAATGGTTTTAATCCCCGCAGCAATAGCAGAACGAATCCCAGAAGGAGAATCTTCAAAAGCGATCGCTTCTTCTGGTAGAATATTTAACTGTTCTAAACAATATTGATAGGGAGCCGGATCGGGTTTA
>DATNRE010000336.1:0-1834 GCA_036703685.1 Candidatus Obscuribacterales bacterium | reverse complement strand
TATCTTTTCAGCCTTCAACAATATCTTCCTCACCTCTAAATCCTCAGTCCTAACTCAATCATCGACCGTCTGCTTCCTGCCCTCCACCCTCCATTTCACACTCCTAACTCCGCACTTCTTAACGCACTCCGCACCCCGCACCCCGCACATCGCATTTAGGCGATCGCTTGCTCCTTCCCCCCATCTCCAACAATTGTTTAAAATTCCCCAACTCCTCTTAAACCTTCCTAAATTCCTCCCCCTATTTCTAATCTGCTGACTCAGCACTCAGCACTCAGCAACACCCCCAATTAACGACAGCCTTTCACCTCCAAGAACAACTTCTTGCTGACTCAGCAAATCTCGCCTCAATTGAATTAGAAAAATACCGTATTTATGACAGCAATAAATTGACAGTTATCGGCTTTCTTGAATAGGATGTTCACCAAGACCAATGGAAATTAGTTTGAACGGGGTTCTTTCTGACCTTAAATTCAATTTCTAAGATTTTAGAAATTAGAATTGACTCAGATTCACCCCTAAACAAACTTAAATCAGTCGAATGAGTGAAACTATCAAAATCTGTTTAGAAATCAAAGAAGCTCAAATTATTGACCCCAGAGTTGTCTTTGTTAACAACAGAGCCTATTACCCCGAACAAGTCATTTATGAGTCGAGCCTGTGGAATGTTAATCGTCCCCAATTCCGTAAAGTGTATCGCCTCTTAAAAGCGGTCATGCCCCAACTCAATGAAGGCGAATACGGAACTTTAATTTCAGAAGAAGGCAAAAAAATTCTTGATGCCTTTCGGATTATGTCCCTAACCCTGGGAGAGAAAAAAGCCCTTGATGAAGTCAGGTGGGGTCGATTTAATCCTGATGAATGGCTCGCTTATAGCCCCAATTTATTAGACCGAGTTCGCAATTTATCTAAACGTCAAAATCGAGGTTAAATATGACAAACACAACTAATGGAACTTCAACGGATTACAGCCAATATGGCATTGATTTAGAACAGTTAGGTCAATCGGTGACCTCCAAAGGACAAGCCGTGGGGAGTAATGTAATTTGTTATATCCTCAGTGAGTTGTGCCAAAAGTTTCGGATGAATTTGGAATTAGTTAATTCTGAACAATTGACCATTTGGCTGAATCAAATTATTGCAATTCGTGATAGTCGCAGTGAAGGACGGAAACAACTCCGAATTGAAGAAGCTATTGGATTGTGGATTGAAGAATTACAAAGTCAAGTGAATGCCAATACGACAACTCATTCTGTGTATGATTCTTCTGGTGCGGGGTTGTACGAACGTTGGGAGCAAAAAACCTCCCAAATTGCTCAAACGGTGGCTCCCAAAATTCAAGAAATGCTCGATGATAAGATTCTTTTAGAGGTTTTTGGGTTTGGGTCTACTGATGATGGCAATGCCAAACTTGAGGATACGGTGTCACAGTTTGTCGCGGCTTTCAATACCGCCGCCCAACAAGGCAAACAAGAGCGCCGTAACTTAGAATCTCCCACACAGCAAGCTCAATTGGGAGGGCAAGTGCTTAACTGCTTTCCAGCGATTAAAAGCGCATCTTGAAGTTAGTGAACATCAGACCGATACCATTAACACTTTGTTGGAGGAAATCTTAAGCCTCCAACACAATCAGCTTTCTCAGCAACAAGATTTGCTGGGTATAGTAGCTGAACTCAAAAATACCCTTTCTTCCTTGTCTACTTCTACTCCATCTCAGGATATGAAACACCTCAAAAACCTCCTCAATCAACTACAACATTATTGGTCTCAGCCGACTTCTGTATATCCTGTCAGTATGACCTCGGCGTTGATGTTTGGCTTGTCTTAATGAATG
>DATNRE010000335.1:0-6348 GCA_036703685.1 Candidatus Obscuribacterales bacterium | reverse complement strand
ACCTTTAACCCCCGTGGGTTGGTAGGACAGTTGATCTGCCCAGAGATCGGCCGTCGAGTCACTGGTGCTATAACTCCACGCCCTATCCCCCAATTGGGCAATTAACCGTTGACCATAGGGATCATCGGCATTAATAATCCCTCGACCCTTGAGATAGTCAGGACTAAATAATCGGGATTTCGCCGCAAAATAATCCTCCATCGTTGGGTGATAGTCCAAATGATCCTGGGTCAAATTGGTAAATACGGCTACTTGAAACGGACAACCGAGAACCCGTCCCTGGTCTAACGCATGGGAACTGACTTCCATCGCCCCGAATTCACATCCGGCGGCTACGGCCTGGGCCAGTTGTCCCTGTAATTCTACGGAGAAGGGGGTGGTATGGGTGGCCGTTTCTTGAAATCCGGGCCAACGGGCGTAGAGGGTTCCCAGTAAGGCCGTGGGATGGTTACTCTGGCTGAGGAGAAATTCAATTAAATGGGTGGTTGTGGTTTTCCCATTGGTTCCTGTCACCCCCACCAGGCGCAATTTTTCCGCCGGATAGTCATAAAAAGCCGTGGCAATTTTAGCGCAGGCTTGGGTCATATCCTCAATGGGAATAATGCAGGGCTGTTCGGCGGTGATGCGGTCTTGAGTTTTTTCGGCGGCGGTTTGGGAGATGATGGCCGCCACTGCCCCAGAAGCGATCGCACTCGGCCAAAATTCCCCCCCATCCACCCGGGTTCCGGGCATTCCTAGGAATAAATCCCCCGGTTGACAAGCGATGGAGTTTGTCGTTAACCCCTTAACTTCTTCTTCTAAGGCGGGGTGAGACTCGGACGCTGATATCCCAACTTTTACCAGTAACTCTTTGAGTTTCATCGGTTGCAACTCCTGACAACGGGACTGAATTTACTGCATCATAGCAACGATACGGGCAGATATTTGAGGAAATCCGGCTTCCTAGACCCTATTCAGTGATTTTTGTTGCCGATTATTCTAATAAATCCTCAATTAAATTGACTAAATTTTCACCTATTTCTAAAGGCGAAATTAAATCAAATTTAACGGTCGGGAATTCTTGAGAAAACTTTTGAATTGATTGGGCGATCGCATCGCTGATCCCGCCGGAAAACATAAAATAAGGAATAATTCCAATTCGCTCAACTCCCGATGAAATTAACCCTTGAATTTGGGTTTCTAAATTAGGAGAAACTGACCAATAGGCAGGAATTGCCCCGATTTGAGTGGCTAACTGTTCAATGGGTTGATTTCCCCCTAAATGGCGACTGCCGTGGGCAATTAAAATCCAATGATCAGTTTCAACCGTTGCCATTTTTGTAGCGATCCAAGGGGCTAAACGATTGATTTGAGAACCGAAATAGGGTAATAAATTGAGTTGAATGTCCGGGCCGAGTGTTCCTTGGGCGATCGCCACTTCTTCCGGCAGATCCGCCTGAACATGAACACCCGGAGATAAAAATAAGGGTAAAATTTGTACCTGGGAATATCCCCGAGACCGACTGAACTGGGCAAACTCTTGAATCTGTTGGTGGAGAGGAAGGGGGGCTAATTCTAAGGTGGCAGTGCCAACCTCAGAACAGCCCGAACGTTGCCCCAAGTATTCAGCCAATTGATTTAGAGCTTGTTGGGGACGAGGATCACGGCTACCGTGAGCAACCAGCAAAGATGGAGATAACAAGGGTTAGGGTTATGCAGTTAACGATTGATATTGTATCGAAGATTGCTCAACTTCACCAAAATTGAGAATAGAAAACGTAAATCCAAATAAATTTTTTTTAAAGTTGGTGATAATTTTATGGTTTTAAAATCATCAACTACAGATCGACTAACTTCACCCAACCTCTACGGACATTGTAAAGCAGTCGGTTAATAATTGCTTTTTCGTCTTCGGTCAGGCTATCCCCCAAAATGGCGGATCTCAGATGTTGGCGATCGGTACGAGTCACCACACTAGAAAACATAATTTGACCAAAAAGCTCCTCAAGTGGGACGGGACAGTATGCCATCATGAATTACCTCTACTTTGGAATGGCTTGCTCAAAGATTGATCTTTAGTGAGCTTGTATGGATTAATTATGAACTTTTTCTACAGAATATTAAGTGATTCAAAGGGATGTAAAGTTGTGATTCATTGGCATGATTTTTGTGATTTGAGTCAATCTCCATTGAGAGCGTCCTCGCTCCCTAACAGCCAACCGTTAAGCGGTTTTTGCATTGAAACGATATAGCCAGGACGCTCATACTACAAAGTTATCGGATTGATAAATTAGCATTTAAATGTGCTACTCAACCCTTAACCTACAAACATTTTTCCAACGTTGCTACCACTGATTCAGATAAACTCGGCAAATCATAGCCCCCTTCGAGTCCAAAGACAATTTTAGAAGTCAGTTGTAGACAGTATTCGGTAAAAACCCCATAATCCCCCGGTTGTAGGGCAATACTGGCTAACGGATCATCCGCATTGGCATCATACCCAGCACTCACGATCAGCAAATCTGGCTGAAACTGCTGTAAAAAGGGCATAACATAACCTTCAAAGGCGGGTTTATATAACCCCATCGTGCTACCCGGAGACATGGGAAGGTTCAAAACATTGTTGTGAGATCCGTGTTCATCCGCATATCCCGTCCCCGGATAACAAGGAGATTGATGTAAAGAACAATAGGCAATCTGAGCATTATTTTCCACTAAATCTTGAGTTCCATTCCCATGATGGACGTCCCAATCTAAAATCGCTACCTTCTTAATTCCCGGTTTTTTCAGGGCGTAATAGGCTGCGATCGCTGCATTAGAAAATAAACAAAATCCCATCCCCCGATCTTTCTCCGCATGATGTCCGGGGGGACGAGCCAAAACAAAAGCCGGACGACCCGTATCTAAAACCCGATCCACCCCATCCAACCAACCACTCACCGCCAAGAGTGCCACATCATAACTTTCCGCCGACATGGGAGTATCCCCATCCAAATAACCACCGCCGCGATCGGCGATCGCTTTGACTTGCTGAATATGGGCCGCCGTATGCACCTTTTCCAATAGCTTGATTAAAGAGTCCAGGCGATCGGCCACCGGAGTTGGCTGTTCCCACCGTAACTTTTCCGTCCAAGGTACGGATTTGAGCGCATTTACAATCGCCGTTAACCGTTCTGGCCGTTCTGGATGGAACAATCCCGTCTTATGGTTGAGGAATTCGTCAGAATAAATAATTGTTAGCATTTGTCAAGAGTTTTTTCAATTTTAAATCCCAGATTTTACCCCCAATCAGAAGGCAAATTATGGTAGAATTTTAAGCATTAGTCACTGATTTTAGAACCCCCACCGAAAGGGATTTTTTTTCTATTAATATTTTCGGTTAAATGTGACTAATTTTAAATTGTAATGGAGTTTTTGAAGGTATGAGTACCTCTGAGTCGAGAATTGTCCCGACGGATCTGAGAAATGAAATGCAGCAGTCCTACCTGGAATACGCCATGAGCGTGATTGTAGGGCGGGCTCTGCCAGATGCACGGGATGGTTTGAAACCCGTTCACCGTCGGATCTTGTACGCGATGAACGAACTGGGCTTAACCCCCGATCGGCCCTTCCGTAAATGCGCCCGTGTGGTAGGGGAGGTACTCGGTAAATATCACCCCCATGGGGATGTGGCCGTTTATGACGCCTTGGTGCGGATGGCACAGGACTTTTCCATGCGATCGCCCTTAATCAACGGCCATGGTAACTTTGGCTCCGTGGATAACGATCCCCCCGCGGCTATGCGGTATACCGAATGTCGTCTACAGGCCCTCACCAGTGATTCCCTCCTGCGAGATATCGATTCAGAAACCGTTGCCTTTGGCGATAACTTTGATGGATCTCAACAGGAACCCTTAGTTTTACCCGCACGAATTCCCCAATTACTATTAAATGGATCTTCGGGAATTGCTGTGGGAATGGCGACCAATATTCCCCCCCACAATTTAGGAGAATTAATCGATGGTTTAGTGGCATTAATTCATAATCCTGAGATTACTATTGCCGAATTAATGCGCCATATTCCCGGCCCAGATTTTCCCACCGGAGCGCAAATTTTAGGGACATCGGGCATTAAAGAAGCCTATAATGATGGTCGAGGTTCGATTACCATGCGCGGCATTGCTACCATTGAAACCATCGAACATAAAGGCAGACCCGATCGAGAAGCAATTATTGTCACCCAATTGCCTTATCAAACCAATAAAGCTGCGATGATTGAACGCATTGCTGAAATGGTGAATGATAAGAAATTAGAGGGAATTTCCGATATTCGGGATGAAAGCGATCGCGATGGAATGCGGATCGTGATTGAACTCAAACGGGATGCTTACCCCCGAGTTATTCTTAATAACCTCTACAAACAAACGCCCCTCCAAACTAATTTTGGGGCAAATATGTTAGCCCTAGTTAATGGTCGTCCCGAAATTCTCACCCTGAAACGCTTCTTAGAAGTATTCCTGCATTTCCGAGAACAAACTATCCGCAAACGCACGGAATATGAACTTAGAAAAGCCCAAGAACGGGATCATCTTTTACTGGGGTTATTAATTGCCTTAGACAATTTAGATGCAATTATTGCCTTAATTCGTCATGCGGCGGATATTCCCATCGCCAAACAAGAATTAATGACCAACTATGGCTTATCTGAACAACAGGCTGATGCAATTTTACAAATGCAATTGCGACGGTTAACCGCTTTAGAAGCCCAAAAAATTGACCAAGAACACCAAGAATTACAAATAAAAATCGCTGATTTAGAGGATATTTTAGCCCGACGAGAAAGAATTTTAGTAATCGTTGAAGATGAAGCCTTAGAAATCAAACAAAAGTTCAATACCCCCCGCCGTACTATTATTGAACATACCGAGGGAGAGTTAGAAGATACAGATTTAATCGCCAATGAAAAAGCCTTAATTCTGTTAACAGAACAGGGCTATATGAAGCGAATGCCTGTTAATACTTTTGCCGCCCAAAGTCGAGCCACCAAAGGCAAACAAGGCACAAAAATGAAAGAGGATGATGGGGTTGAACACTTTATCACCTGTTGCGACCATGACACGGTTTTATTCTTTAGTAATCGTGGGGTAGTTTACAGTATTAGAGCCTATCAAATCCCGGCTTCATCCCGCACGGCGCGAGGAGTTCCGATTATTCAAATGTTACCTATTCCCAAGGAAGAACGGATCACCTCTATTGTTCACGTGAGTGAATTTAGCGATGATGAATACTTGGTGATGTTAACGAAAGGGGGATTTATTAAGAAAACTCAACTCTCCGCCTTTAGTAATATTAGAACTAATGGTTTAATTGCGATTTCCTTGGAGGAAGGAGACGAATTACGCTGGGTCAGACGGGCAAAAATTGATGATGGTATTATCATTGGTTCCCGTCACGGCATGGCGATTCATTTTAAAGCCAATAATAAACAATTGCGACCCTTGGGACGGGCAACCCGTGGCGTTAAATCCATGAAATTGAAAGGGGATGATACCTTAATCAGTATGGATATTTTGCCTAGTGCAATTATTTCTAATTTTGCTGAAGCAGAAGGAGAAGAAATTGAAACCGATGACGAATTAGTGCTCACAACGGTAGAAACCACCGAGGAAGAAAACGAACTCACACCGACAGAAACCACCGAAGAAAATGAAACAGAAACTGAAGTTGTGGCGGAGGTCAACTCCCTAGGACTATCGGTTTTAGTCATAACCGCCAGTGGTTATGGAAAACGGGTTCCAGTGTCCCAATTCCGCTTACAAAATCGCGCAGGCAAGGGGATTATTGCCACCAAGTTTAAACCCCATGCTAAAAAGGATGAAGTTGTGGCTTTAAAAGTTGTGGATGAAACCCACGAATTAATGTTAATTAGCAGTCGAGGGATTATTATTCGTCAAGTCGTGAATGCCATTCCCCTTCAGTCTCGGAGTGCTACCGGGGTTCGGGTTCAACGATTATACGAGGAAGATTCCATTGCTGCGGTGGCTATTGTTCCCGCTTCCGGGGAAGAAGACGCGGAAAGTCTATCCAATGCTGAAGAATCTGGAGAATCTGGGGAGTCTGGAGAAGAAGAATAAAAAATAACCCCCTTTCCCTCCGAAACCTCCCGTCTAGGCAGGGCTGTTTCAAAGTTGGGTGAAAAAGAGTAAAGAAAGAGCGATCGCCACCTGATAAAATGGAAAGCGATCGCCATTTTTTCTAAAAAAAGATGCTAACAAGTTTAATAGAAAATTTAAAAAAAGTCAAGGACTTCAGAAAAAGTCAGGGAAAAAGGTATGAGTTATGGGAAGTGCTATTAGTAGTAGTTTTAGGGGTGATGTCAGGGCATCAAGG